>SPBP01000131.1 GCA_004525935.1 Lentisphaerales bacterium
CCATCCCTCGCGCCTCGTAAAGGCCAGCTATGGCGCTACGCAACTTGGAAAATGTCTTCCTGGCTACGGAATCCCAAAGAAACTTCTTGTTGTTCAATAGCCGCCGTTTGTACCACGCCCAGAACTCCATGTCCTTCTTGATCGCATCGGGAGACAACCGAGCCAGCGGCTCGGAGTTGATCTTGAGTATCAGGCCATGCGGCTCCAGGTAGGGATACATCCAGGGGATAACATAGCTTTCCTCGACATAGAAAGTGTGACGCCACTTGTTGTGCTCGTAAATCATCTTGGCGAGGATTCCGTTGATAGCCATTACCTGTTCCACGCCCTGCACTATGATCTTGCCGGTACGCACATCGATATGGCCGGGAATCCGGCCCGCCTTGACATCGTCGTAGTATTGCTTAAATGCATCGGCCTGATCGAAAGCCGAGGGTATCCATATTTCATCGCCATACAGGTCTCGCACAACGGACATGTAAGTGCGATCTGCAAAAGCATTCTGCGTGATAACCGAGACGTCTGGCCGCACGTCTGCGGAATGGACCATGTATGTCGTCACGAAATAGCCCGGATCAGTGCCGCCGAAGAAGACAGCTTTCGTTTCCATTGGTGGTGGATACGAGGGGTCCGGAGGCGGTACTTCACCTGGCGCAAGCTCCTCGCGAATCGCTTCTGAACCCTCGATGATATATCGTCCGAATTGCCACCCGAAATCGTGGCCGCGCTGATCGGCACGGCCGAAGACTCGAATTGCGTCGCCGTTCCCGACATTCTCGCGGACACGATCCAGGGGAAGCAGAACAAGTATGGCCAGGGCGGCGAGCGCCAACAGAACACGGCTCTTGAGACGGTTGACCAGCGTCAGGCATGCTGCCAGCCCGATTCCGATCCAGAGTACAAACACGCATTGAGACTGAATGAAACGGACGCGTTGTATATACCAGTCCTGAAGACCCCCTTTGGGATTGATCATGCATACGACCAGGAGGCTCAGGATCAGAAACGTGCAGAGGGTGACAAGCGCGACCCGCCAGTGTTTTCTCAGGAGCACGACGAATCCTGCAACGCCGAGGCCAAGTGAAACATAGCCGAACTGGAGCAGGAGATCCTTCCAGTACAAAACAAGCTGATCCAGGTATGTCTTTGATAAGATGTTGCTGGGTGCAAGCTTCTCGTACTGGCCCCGGCCAAGCAAATGTATGAACCCTTCCCAGGTGCGTGCGTAGGCCCAGTTCACAGGCGGGTTAGTCTCTGCCGCGATGGGAAGATACAAACAGAAGAGTAGCCCGGCCTGGAACAGCAGAAGGGAAATGGCGACGATCCTTCCGCGTGAGAGCAGTCTCCAGCTCAGGAATATGGCTGACAGGTTGACAGCGATCCAGATCCAGAACGCCGGACTGCGTGGGCCATTGAACCATGATATTCTGACACGTGCCGCTTGCGCCCACGAATACAGAAGTTCCCCGTGGACGTTTGTGATTGTAGCAAGCCTGTTCAGCAGTATGTGCAGGAGGATGATGCCAAGCGGAATCGCGCCGGCAACAAGAAAATCGCGGAACAGGCGCCTGTCTTTCAGTAGTACGCACAGAACCGGCAAAGGACACAATAGAATCAGGGGCGGATGTGTGCTGATGCCTGCCCCGAGCAGAAAGGCGGATGCGTACAGAAGGCTGTTGGCGGGGGACCGCCGGTTCATCCATAGGACCAGCAGCAGAAGTATCAGGGTCTGAAAGAAGACCTTGAGCGTATGCGTCTCGACAATCACTGACTGTGACCAGAAGGAACGCGCAAAAGCCAGGATGAGCCCGGCGGATACACCGGAAGCCCACGGAATCAGCCAACCGCCTAGCGGAGCCCGACTCCCGACAGTGGTCTGAGAAGGACTGACGGACCGTCTGGTGAGCATACTCACCAGAACGGCGACGAGCCCGCAGGTAAGCGCCCCGAAGAATGCGGACATCAGTCCGATGGCCCAGGCAGGATCGGGATGCCCATGATAGGTGATGAAGCTGAATATACTCTTGAATATCCACCCGAGCATGGTCCAGATCGGGAATCCGGGAGGATGCGGCACACCGAGATGATCGGCTGCAACAGCGAAAGGACCTGACATCTCGAGCGTAACAGAAGGTGGCAGGGTATAAACAAATACGGCAAGAACGACGGCAAAGGCGAAAACGAAGGCGGCCCAGTCGGTTCTATTCAGATGCGACCCGGCCCTGTTGTTGTCTAACACCTCTGTAGGGCTGCTGTCTGGCGGACACTCGGACATGAAGTCTCTCTCAGAAAGAATAGTTTATACTGTCTATGCCGACGAGCATCAAGCACAACCGCCGATGGGAGAACGGCGAACAAGCAGATAGTGGGTCTCGCGCAGAATGGGGCGTTTCGCATCATTGTGGCAGCGGATACGCCGATCGAGGACCGGCGTCACGATCCAGACATCCGCGGCAACGTCACTCCTCAGGCGGCGCAGATCACTTCTGCGTACGTGTCTGTTCGGTCTGCTCTGCCTCCGCGGCCACCGCACGCGCAGGGAGAAACGCCAGGATAACTCCCTTGTTTGCGCGAACCTTTCGACCAGCGCACTCAATCAGGCCCATGCTGATCACCGCATTGATGTCTCGTGACAACGTCTTGGTTGTCTTGCTCGAGTACTCTCGCGCAAGCCGCGGGGACAGTTCCGGGATATCACCGCGGCTGACCCAGCCGCGTTCAGCTGTAATTTTAGATAGCTCAAGAACAAGTCGACGACGACGCAAGTGAGTTGGGGATCCCTGCCCGAAACGCTCATAGACGTAGTTTCGCCACGTTGCGTCCCATTGCATCCTGCGTATCACAGCAAGTTGCTCTCTGAGCTGATCGACTAGTCCTTGCACCGCGTAGGCAATGAACTCCGCCATCTTGCCGCCAGACCTGCTTGCGTTGTCGAGTTGACGATAGTACTCCGTCCTCGTGAGGTTGTAGAAGTTGCTCAAGAGATGGGCGGCGGGGGTGGAAAATCCCGCCTGTAGAAGAAGACGAAACTCGACCAGTCGCGCGGTTCTCCCGTTGCCGTCTCCGAAGGGATGTATCCAGACGAAGTAGAGATGAGCAGCGATAGCAGCAAGTATCGAGTAAGGCTGTTCCAGGCCTTCTGGTAACTTCAGTGTGTTGAGCCATTCACAAAACTTGCTGAGTAAGAATTCGCAGTCTTCGGCCGGTGCCCCCCGGTATCGCCCCACCATGACCGAATGCAATCGCAGCTCGCCCGGCGTGACATCCTCGTGCAGGGGCAGTTTCCTCAAGACGAGTCGATTGTAATCTCGGATTTCGTCGGCGGTAAGAGGCCCTGAATCGCCGCGGATAACACCGTTTCCAATGCTGTTGCAGGCCTCAACGATGTTGTCGATCTCCTGTGCAAGATACTGCCGTGAAGGTGGCAGTTCCAAACGTCCCGCCAGGTGCTCTCGCACCTCGTCTTCAGTCAGCGTATTACCCTCAATCGCCGTAGTCGCCAGTACTCCCTTGGCCAGGTACACTGCGTGAAGTTCCTTCGCGGAATCCGGGTCCAGAGGTACTCCAGCAATGTGCTCGGTCTTGGAAACGGCTTCACCCAAAAGAAGCCAAGACGTATAGGCGAGATTTCCAGCATCCATGGTAAAATCGAGCCATGGATGCGTCTTCTCGTATGTCCTCATCTATGTCCCTCGTAACTCACGTAGCATCAGCTAGTTGCGCCAGATTATTACATTCCGATGTCCCCGTTTGCAGACAATATCGGTTGATTTATGGTCAAATGCAAGAGATTTCTTCTGCCCTTCGAGTCTGCCTTGGACATAGGTCCGCCTCTTCCTGTCACGAATCCTGGTGATCATGGATTGCACGCGTTTCTCGCTGAATCCGGCAGGAAGATTCAGTTCCGGCAAAGCCGCAAACAATCTCGACTTTGCCGGACCGAGATACAGGAAGTCGACCAGCGCTTTCTCGGGTGATGCCATCGCGACACCGCCATGCTTGCTTTCTTTGTACCCAAAGAAGAGGCTTCCAGGTGCGATATGGATTTCGGTGTATTCCCGCCGCGAGTGATCACCTCGCAGGCAAGCTCAAAGAATTCAGCATTCTGGATGGCATGGGCGAAGTCGGTTGCGACAGTGACCATCCCGTGATTCCTTATGACAACCATATCGTGGTCCTGCATAGCCACTGTCACAGCATCCGCAAGTTCCTTCGAGCCTGGGAGCAGATAAGGAACTCTCGCCACGTGCCCGATATAAAACGGAATCTCTGGGATCACGAAATAGTCGATGTTGTCCGTCTCCCTGCAGGCCAGAGCCGTGGCGCAGGGCGTCTGGAAATGCATCACAACGTCTATATCATGACGTGTTCTCAGAATCCCCGCATGAAACCCAATCTCGGCTGTTGGCTTGGGCCCATCGAGAATGGCGCCGTCAGCAATGCGGCACACACAGATATCCTCTGCGGACAGGTTTTCCGCCCAGCTTCTTGATGAGGTGGCCAGCATGCGAGCATCGTCCAACCGTCGCGAAATGTTGCCGCTGCTACAGCGCATCAGACCGCGAGCGCCCGCATCATGGCAAGCCTGGAGAAACTCAGCCAGAACGTAATCTGATACATCCTCCATCATATTCCTTTCAATCCGAACCCGTGAATCGGCTATTCGAGGTCGTCAGGCCCGGCTTCTTCTGCATCCCGCCCACACTGCGCACAAAAAAAAGAGCCAGCTCAATGCTGGCTCTTTGCTACTATTGGCGGAGAGGGCGGGATTTGAACCCGCGGTACCCGTTTGTACAGGTACAAAGGATTAGCAATCCTCCGCTTTCGACCACTCAGCCACCTCTCCAAAGTCTTTGTATTCCACCACTTATGGCTTTTGCCTGATTCCGCTCCTGCCGAATGTAACCACTTGTGTCACCATTCTTCTCAATCAAGTGACCCTTTTTGAGCGAAACCACGATCCATGAACAGCAAAACCGTCGTCAGATATCGTGCCAGATCATCAGGCAAAGGCTCCGGATTGGCAAGTAGATTCTGGACGCCCACCAGGGAGACTTTGCCAGGCTTCATACACTCCCCTTGGCAAGCGCGAACACGGTTTTGCTATTTGTCCACGAATTGTTACTATCTCGACACTTGTTACAGGAGAGACACTGTGAAGATTAATGGACACTCCAAAATTGATGAGCTGCTAACTCGATATCCCTATCTGGAAGACTACCTGCCCACGCTGTGCGACCAGTACAAGCCGCTGCGCAATAAACTTGTCCGGAAGACCGTCGGTAAGTTCGCCGACATTGACAAGGTCGCGGCAATCGGCGGGTTCGAAGTCGCGGTTCTTCTCGAAAAGATCGGGGCCAAGATCAGGGAGCAGAGCGGTGACGACGTCCTGGAGTCACCTGTGAACAAGAGTGCTATCACGGAACAGACGGACAGACTTGATGCCATTAAGGCTATCATCAAGAAACTGCATGAGGGAACGGAGCCCGACTCACTGAAAGCAGAGTTCTCCGCGCTCCTTCAAAACATCGGCGCTCATGAACTAGCGCAAGCCGAGCAGGCCCTGATAGACGGCGGCATGCCCGTCGCAGAAGTGCAGCGGATGTGCAATCTGCATTCCAGTATCTTCAGTGACGGTTTGAAGTCTCAGAGTATCCCCGGCGTCCCGGCAGGACATCCTGTGCAAATAATGCTCAAGGAGAACAGGGAACTGGAACGCCGCATAGCTACCATACTCGAGGATGCAAGCGCGTCCGACATGAAAGCCAGGCTGGCCGATCTGAAGACGATAGATCTTCACTATGTCAGGAAAGAAAATCAGCTTTTCCCACTGCTGGAAAGGCACGAGATAACGGGCCCATCCCGCGTTATGTGGGGTAAACATGACGAGATAAGAGAACTCTTCAAGAAGGCAGAAGCAGAAGACCCGGCGAGCGAGCCAACTCTCCAAGCACTGACTCTGGAAATCACAGAGATGATCACCAAGGAAGAGAAGATCCTCATACCCATGGCGCTTGAAGTCCTCAGTGATGCGGAGTGGAAAGAAGTCAGCGACGGAGCGCGGGGACTCGGCTACTGCTGGATCACACCCGACGAAGTATGGGTGCCGGTAACAGGGACCAGCGACGCTCGGCCGGATCAGGCAGCGGGAGGAGACATAGACCTCGATGTCGGCCACATGTCACCCGACCTGTTGAACCTGATGATGCGCCATCTACCGATAGAGATGTCACTGGTAAATGAAAATGACGAGGTCGTCTACTACAGCCAGACAAAAGAACGTATCTTCCCGAGAACACCCGCAGTGATTGGTCGTAAAGTCCAGAACTGCCATCCACCATCCAGTATCGATACCGTCAACCGCATCCTTGCCGCTTTCAAGAACGGAGAAAAGGATGTGGCTGAATTCTGGCTGGAGATGAAGGGAATGTTCATAAACATCCGCTACTTCGCTGTGCGAGACGACAAGAACGTATATCGTGGCTGTCTTGAGGTCACTCAGGACGTGTCTCATATCCGTAGTCTTGACGGCGAGCGAAGACTCCTGGATTGGACATGAGACAGTTTCAGGTGGCAGAGAAGCTCCCCTGAACCCCGTACCAGAGGCATACCACAAGGCACCCACTCTCTTCACGCCAGCGAAAGCCCACACTCAGCGCAAAAGACTGGTCAGTAGGCAGCAGCTATGGTATACTTGTCTGGCCTTTGTGGTCACTGCCCCGACCACGGATCTCATGAGAACACCATACATCACTAGAGTCATGCGCAGGCGAACCCCTCGGGGTCCGTTGCATCAGTATATGACCTGCCTCCTGCTTGGAATCCTGAGCATAATCGCTGTATCGTACACGCAGGCAGCAGTTGTCACATTGCAGGAAGGCGTTCACCAATA
>SPBP01000466.1 GCA_004525935.1 Lentisphaerales bacterium
GAGGCAACGCTCACAAACGGGTTGTTCACGTTGTCGGCCCATGCCGTTGCATCGGAGCACGATGCTGTCAGGGCGAACTGCTCCGTGCCTGTCGAAGTCTCGCTCGCCGGGATGACCGCACGAGCAGGCAACGATGCAAACATTTCGGGAATGGTTCACGGCACGGCAAAAATGGAATCGGTTGCTCTGCTTGTTCCACTCCATGAACAGTTGCTGACCGGCGATCTGGACATCGGGCTGACCCTTGGCGGATCAGTGCGCAATCCGTCGGTAGCCGGTATGGCTGCTCTGCGGAACGGCTCCTATGAAAACCTGGTACTTGGTACAGTGTTGAGGAATATGGACATTGAACTGATTGCCAAAGACGGCGAGCTGACGGTAAGCGGTACCGCAAAGGCCGGAACGTCGCGCGGCATTGTCAGGCTGAACGGAAGCATCATGCCGAGGCCCTCGAAACAGTATCCATTCGACATGGCACTTCAGTTCGACAATGCAGTGCTCGTACAGCGGGACGACATCACGGCAGCGTTCTCGGGCCAACTCAATGTTGTGGGATCCGGTGTCGAATCCAGGACGACCGGGCACCTGCAGATTGTCAGCGGCGAACTCAACATTCCTGAGCGCTTGCCCGTGGAAATAGTTGTGATCGATGAGGTCGACGCAAGTGCTCCTGACGTTGTGATGGAGGATCTGCCCCCGACTCTCGGTCCGCAACAATTGCATAAAGCCGCAATAGACCTGCAGGTCACGACAAAGGATCGAGTGGCGGTCAGGGGGCGTGGACTCGATTCACAGTGGACGACGGATTTCCATGTGGCCGGAAGTGTGAGGAAGCCTTCGATCACAGGTGAATTCCTGGCGCTTCGGGGCCGCTTCGATCTTCTTGGCAGAAGCTTCAGAATGCTGTCGGGCAAGATCGTTCTCGACGGCGCCTCCCCCCCGGCGCCGCGAATCGATGCCGTCGGTGAAGCGAAAGGCGGCGGCATTACGGCATTTGCAAGGATCTCAGGTCCACTGGCGTCACCCCAGATCACACTGGAATCCAATCCGACGCTACCTGTCGACGAAATTCTTGCCAGGCTTCTCTTCAGGCGGAGCGTATCGAGCATTACTCCTCTTCATGCACTCCAGCTGGCGGCGGCCCTGCAATCGCTCGTTGGCGGCGGTAGCAGTATTCTGGATGTAATGGATCGCGCACGTCGCGTTATGGGCCTGGACCAACTGACCGTCAATTCCGAAGGGCAGAAGGGAGAACAAGCCACCTCAGTCACGCTCGGCAAAAGCATCGGGTCCCGCGTCTATATCGAACCCGAAGCGAATACTACCCCGGGCAACGATCGAGTTTCTGTGGCTATCCAAATCACACCCGAACTGTCTTTCCAATCCGAAACAGGTTCACAACTCAGAGACGGCGTCAGCATCAAGTGGCAGCGCGACTACTGAGCCGCGTCTTGTCCGCTTTACCGGCCAGACACCCGCTCTTGCTTTCTCCATGGAAGCCCTGGCCGGCGGACCGTTTCTGGTTGCCTTTGCGTTGGCCATCGGTGCGTCACACTATGATGTTGGCATGCTGGCCACTATCGCATTGCTCAGTCAGTTGATGCAATTGCCCGGGCTCGCGCTGGTAAATGCCTTTCCGAAACGCAGGGCCATAACGGCCATTCTTGCCGGAATCTCAAGGCTGCTATGGATTTTCATTATTCTTATCCCCTTTCTCTTTGTGAATAAGGGCATGTCTTTTCTTATTCAGTGGTTTCTCATTGCGGCAATGGTCGGCGCTGCCGCAGGGCCGGCCTGGAATTCTCTGCTTCGAGATATCGTTCCGAAGGCGAGTTTTGGCCGTGTATTTGCCAGGCGCATGGTGTTGGGTACCGCGCTGGCGCTCGTGCTGACACTCGGTGGTGGATATTTCGTGGACTGGTGGCAAGCCCGGTTCCCCGACACGGTCCTGTACGCTTACTCCTGCCTCTTTCTCGTAGGCGTTGTGCTTGGAGTATGCGGACTGTTTGCTGTAGCGCGCCTTCCTGAACCTGCCATGAAAGTGGAACACAAGACGTCACTGCTCGACCTGCTCAAAGATCCTCTTAACGACAGCAATTTCAGGCGGTTACTGGTGTTTATCGGGCTCTGGAGTTTTGCCGTCAATATTGCAGGACCGTTCTTCATAATCTACATGCTGCAGCGGA
>SPBP01000403.1 GCA_004525935.1 Lentisphaerales bacterium
CGTGCAGGTGCCGGATCGCATCCTGATGCTACGTGGATTGAACCCCGGTTGAAGTCGCGGCTAATCGGCATCGAGCAGGTTCGCAGCATCCGCCAGAAGATGTCACAGACAGCATTTGAAGGCGGGTTCAAGGCATGTGTTATCATTTCCGCCGATCGGCTCGGCACGGAAGCAGCCAACGCATTCCTGAAGACCCTGGAGGAACCGTCCGGCAAGACAGTATTCTTCCTTCTAACTGATCGCCCCGAAGCACTCCTCCCGACGATTATCTCGCGATGCCAACGCATCAGTCTTGGTGGCATAACGGTCGAGCTTGCTGACGAGTGGCGACTGGAGGTGATGAACATGTTGGCGCAAGGAACCCGGACCGGTTTCATAGATGCCATAGGCGCTGCCGGAAAATTGGGCGAAGTCCTGACAGGGATCAAGGCCGACGTAACGAAGCAGCTGACCGAGGAAGGCGACTCCGGCCTCGAAGATGACGAAGCGCTTGATGCGCGCATTGATGCGCGGTACAGGGAATGTCGCGACCACGTGTTGCGGCTCGTCATGCTATGGCATCGCGATGTCCTGTTGTGCGCGTGCGGCATAGATGAGTCGAAATTTCACTATGTCGGATATGCCGACAGAATCAGGAATGCCGCTGACGGGCTCCCGTATGCGCAGGCACTGAAGAGAGTCGATGTTATCGATACAATGAGAAAGCAGTTCGAGGAGAACATCAGCGAGTCCGAGGTCATCGAACAGG
Source organism: Lentisphaerales bacterium (assembly GCA_004525935.1). GTDB lineage: Bacteria > Verrucomicrobiota > Kiritimatiellia > SPBP01 > SPBP01 > SPBP01. The sequence continues at coordinate 749 of SPBP01000403.1, forward strand.
GCCTTTGCAGCTTGATCGCATGATGTAACCGCATTCTGCCTGCAGAACGGGCTGCACGGTCTATGGAATGACAGGGCATTCATCGGGACCCATCAAATCGGCGGCGGCTTTTCCTCGTGCCGGCCAGTGCCGACATGGTATGCTTTTTGCTCATGGGTGAGGAGATCTGTTATGAGTCGGGAAGTACGTGTTGAACTTGATGATGGCTCGGTGCTCAGGTGCGGATGCTCGCCCGATCTGGCTATCCACGTTGGTGACCAGTGCGTTGTGTCGGCCTATAACGTTCTCGAATTCGGACGGGTAGTGCGCATGACGAATTCCCCGGGCCCCGAGTCGGACGAGGAATCCGTTTCCAAGGTGCTGAGACGCGCCACATTGCAGGATCAGGCGAAGGCCAGGGAGAACGCCCTCTACCAGAAGATGTCCGCCGATACATGTGTGAAAAAACTTGAGACAAGCGGAACAGATGTACAAATTATAAGTGTACGACACAGTTTCGACAGGAAAGTCGTAACGATTGTCTACACGGCAGACGAACGGATCCAGTCCAGGGACATTATTAACGAGCTATCCACCGAGCTCGGGGCCCGTATCGAGATGAAACAGATCGGGGTGCGGGATGCCGCCGGCCTCTTAGGCGGGGTAGGGCCATGCGGCAGAACGCTCTGCTGCAATTCCTGGCTGAAACAGTTCGATACCGTCAGTGTGCGAATGGCCAAGAATCAACGACTCTCACTCAGTCCGAACACGATAAGCGGCGTATGCGGTCGGCTGAAATGCTGCCTTCGCTACGAGAATGCCTGCTACACTGAGCTTGCCCGGAAGATGCCGCGTGATGGGGCCATCGTAGGCTGTCCGGAGGGGAAGGGATGCGTTATTGATAAGAACGTACTCGGGCAAAAAGTCAAACTGAGGATGGATGATAGCCGTGTCAGGGAATACGACGTGGGTGACTTGACCATGTGATCCGGCCGTCATGCCTCGGCCGTAACGGTTGAGTCGGATGCAGTTGATGATAAAGGAATGAGTCAATGATGAAAGCGCTCCACAAGATTATCTCGGTGCTGGTCGTGTTGTTTCTTCTGGCGGCCGGCGGTGCGGTGATGTATTTCGCGATGAGGTCTGCAGATACCTGGAGTAGGTTCTCAACCGCCGTAGCCGTGGACAGGTTCAGGATTGCCTTTATCGCGCTGGCAACCTGCTGCCTTGGCCTGCTGTTACTCCTCACGGGCCTGCCCAGGCGCCAGAAGGACCGCTTCCTCTCGTTCCCCGGGGAAAGCGGCACAGTAAGTGTCAGCTTGCGCGGGGTCGCAGCGTTCGTGTCCAAGATAGGAGACGAGTTCGAATCAGTGCTTGGATTGCAGGCAAAGATCATTCCCGACAAGAACTCGATTGACGTTGTTCTCAACGCCAGGATCAAAGAAGGTGTGCAAATACACGAGATATGCCAGGCGCTTCAACAGCGTGTTCGCGAAAGCCTCAAGGACAGTCTTGGTGTCACCGAGGTCGGCGAGGTAATGGTAACCGTGCGCGAAATCGTGTCGCATCGGCGGGTTGCGGGATAAACACGAATGAGACTCCGGGACGCTCTGTTGTGCCTTGCTTTGGATTCCCTGTCTCTACAGAACAAGGATATTCCCGGCGTTTGCGGAGCGGCCATAGCCGGCGGCACAGATATTGTCAGGCTCAATGTCGGCGGCATCGCGCCGGATGAAGCTGAGCAAATAGCCAGGGCGGTTCTAGCTGTCTGCCGACGGGATGATGCATTGCTCGTAATCGTCGATGATCCCACGCTGGCACGAACAATCGAGGCCGACGGTGTGCATATGTCCGACTCGGAACGGCCCGTGGGAGAATCCCGTTCGTTTGCCGGGATGGACAGCAGTGTCGGCATGA
>SPBP01000116.1 GCA_004525935.1 Lentisphaerales bacterium
CATGCGAGTGTTCTACTACCTGTCGTACGAGAAATACGACGAGGCCGCGAAGTTCATAGCTGCCCGGAAGCTTCGCGAGCGCAAGGTCGCGCCGTTCCTTGACAGGTTGCTGGAATTCTATGAGGCATTAACACAGTTCCCTATCACTGAAGATCACCTGCCGCTGGATGATTATCGCGTCACTGCCGAGTTCTTCGCCTTCTGCTACCCGTACCCGTTGTTGCCGGAGCGAGAGGTATCCGACGCTTTTGCCTCTGACGCTGAGTTCCAGCAACTCTACAATAAAGCAGCTTCCCGGAAGCCCGAGTACAGGGCGGAACTCGTGCGGAAAGCCGGGGAGTACGCGAGCAGGGGCGGGTCCGATGCTGATACATATATCAACCTTACTAAAAGCACCATGCTTGATGAAAGCGAACGTGGCGGTGACTGCATTATGGCCGACACTCCGTTGATGCAGGACAGAGGAAAGCGCGGGCAGCTCGTCAGAGATCTCGTGGACAGACTTGAGCAGGAGCCTGAGAACAAGGTGGAGATCGCACTTACTCTGCTTCTGCCTGCGGTAAGTATGCATGATGAAAATGCACTTGGTAAAGCATATGACGTCATATCCCAAGCCGGTGCCCGCGAAATGCTGTTCGCAAACAGTTTGCTGTACAACCATACGTGTTTTCACGCCGGTCTCACGGAGATCACCAGACGTGCCGTCACGAGAGCAGAAGCACAGCTCCCGTTGCCGACTTTCTACAGGTACCTGTCGCGGCGCTTGCCTGCCATCGAGGGGCGTGTTTCCGGCGGTTACTATTTTCGGCGGTTCCATCTTCACTACAACGAAATAGCCGCGTGCTGCGATTATGCTCTGAGCTCATTCGTAATAAGGTGGCCCATGGCAACGGTAACGGCGCTTACTCAATCCAATACCGAAGAACTCGTTGCCCTGGCCGGGAGCGCTTTGGCGAGTGACGACCCGGCACTTGCCAACCGGGCGTTGCGAGTGCTCACGCGGGACTTCTATTACAGGCCGGAGAGGGATCGACTCGTTCTTCTCATGGATCTGCGCAAGAAGGTGGGAGCTGGGAAGATGACGGAGGCGCTCAGCCGGGTGTTCTTCTACAATATAGGGCTGGGTAATGACCTTCCTCACTTTAACAAGCTCCAGATGTGGGACATGGCCCGAGACTTCCTCGACTCCGTAGAGCAGCAGTATTACTCGGACATAGCTGCAGAGCTGAAGACAATCAGTAACGATGATCCCACACTCCTCAAGAAGGCTGAAACGTTCTATCGCAAAGCCGGCGTCCCAGCAGTGTGTGCGTTGCTAGCCACAAAACTGAAAGCTGCCGGGCATAATGACGCCGCGAATATGTACGCAAACAGAGGGTGGATGTTCTATACAGTGCTGGTGAACGACTTCCGAGCAGAACATGAGGAAAGACAAAGGGTCGCAGTGAGGGCCATAAGGGAATTGGGTTCGGTGTCTCCAGAGGCCGCGGAAAAGGCACGGTGGTATAGGCACGTCGAGCCCGAACCGGTAGAGCAGGACAGGACACGGAATCGCGAGCCCGAAAAGAAGCCCGAGCCTGAGAAGGAGATGGTTTCCCTTAGTGCGCCCGGTGAATTCTGGTTTGAACTTAAGAATGGGACGATACTCAGTGGCAAACCGTCATTCACCTCGCTCGTCGTGAAAGTCTCGTTCGGGAATGTGGGCCTCGCGGTGGATCAGATCGATACCGTGCAGTTCTCGGGGAATGGGTCCTCCGCGAAAGTGCAGCTCCGGAATGGGAACAAGCTCGATGGTGAGGTGGGCCTGGCGGAAGTTACCGTGAACGAGCAGGGCCAGGATTTCCCGATCAAGGCCTCACAGGTCCGAAGGATGCGACGGCCCTAAGCGCTTAGGGACACACGTGGCCCGTGGGGTCATCCCTCGAAATAGGATTCCGCTGAAATAGTCTGAGCAGGATTGTCACCGCTCAGGGGTGCCTGCGCGAGCGGGAGATTGTCTGGTCCCCGCTTTTGGGCCACGTGTGGCGAGCTGGAGCGATGGTGATAAGGTTCTTTGATTCCTGCAGTCATTTTATTGGGCCGTTGGACCTTGGTAGTTTTATTCTTTGTTGCGTGCAACCCAGCATAGGCGTGCAGCCCAGCGGTGCAGATTGCAGGCGGCGGCAGTGAATTGCATTTGAACATCAGTTCTTGACCGGCTTCGGTAGCGGCTGCGGCTGATTCCGTAGCCACGCTTGAGTTCACTGTGGCTTCCTTCGATGCCGCTGCGTCGGTGCATTCGGCTTTTATATTCGGAGGTCCGGCAGAGCAATCGTCGCGCCTGAACTTGCATATGGTTTTCGCTTACTTGCAGAGTTCGGAATGCCCCCACCTTCTTCTTTGACAGGCATTGGTGCACGAGCGGACAGACGGTGCAAGCGGTGCGCGACCAGGCGAAGTAGTAATAGGTGATGCTGCGTGCTTTTTCGGTAATACACGAACATGCCGAGGAGCATTTGCCGTCCGGGCAGATCGCTCGCCGATTCGGAATATCCACATCAAAGGAATCCGAGCCGAAGGGTTTCCCGTACGCACTCTAGTCGAGACATGTCGGCAACAAGTCCCAGTACATGCGTCGAGTCAATTCGCACCGCACGCTTACCTTTCAACTGGATCAATCTCTGGTCGCCCCATTGTCGTATCGTACAAGGCCTCCAGCGCCGGCCTGTTCCGCTCCAAAGCCGGCAGCACATCATCACGCATCAAAGCAAATGGCTTCACATCCGGCAACTCCTCGAATCCGTCAGGAAAGTAAGTAAGAATATTCATGCTTGTAATAATATAGCCCATCGGCTATATTATCAACATCACAAAGGAGGGTCATGCGAAAGAAATCGGAAACAACAAAAGCAAGCGTGGCATCATACCCACTGCGAATTCAGGCAATACGAACTAAGGGACAGAACGTGCGCTTCTTTGTCTACGTGCCGATGCCGCTGGCCGCTGCCCTCGGTATCGAAGGAGGAGAACAGGTGTCGTGGGAACTGCTGGCCAGGAATGAACTGCACCTCGTCCGTGCTTCGCCTGCCCCTGTGAAAGCAAGAACCCGCAAGTGAACCCGTGATGGTAAATTCTTGGCGGGGCGACTCAAGCAGGCGCGCCAGACTCAGACTTTTTCAGCGGAATCGAAATAGCAAATGAGGATACTTTGCGCCCTTAGGGACAGACACTTTATCCGCTGAATTGCCGCAATTGGGCCTGTTTTCGAACTGATTGGGGTCATCCCTTGACTTAGAACTTTGTGCACTCAGCTTTCGCCAATTCCCGAGTCATCCCCTGCCTCCCCCCGATGTAGAGTAGGATGCCTCAGGGTAGCGGTATGCCGTAAGGTCCGGACCGACCAGTTTCGTGCGGCAGACGCAGCCTCGTGGGAGGACTGGGTTTTCGGTGCCGTACATACGACGGTTGGCCCGGACCCCTGATGGGACCATTGGCTACCAGGTCAGCCTTGGTTGACTCGATCCGAGCCCGACGTGCTTGCTCCAACTTCTCTTCCTTACTCTTGGCAAGGTAAACTGCAAACGTTGCGCACAGAGCTACCACCAGGCTGCACAACATCAGGACCATGACCTCGACCGGCCCTCTCGGCCCCGCCCAATGCCAATGTAGCATCTTGTTGAAAATCCATGGTGCGATTGTCCATCCTGCTAAGTGCCCGATCGAAATGGACAGGAGCCCATGTGTCCACACCGATCCCGGCGCAAGCCGGGATCGGCGCAGAATCACTATCTGCGGGACGAAGAAGATACAAACCAGCAGACCAAATCCGCCAAACGTTGTCATTCTCTCAGTCCTTCAGTTCAGCTTCCTCTACCCCGTCGCTCACTTGTTCGGGCGTCGGTGCACCGTTGTGCGCTCCGCCTCCTGCCATGTTCAAGAAGTGCCGGGTCAGGATCGACGCCAGTCCGTCGAGCGAACCACCGTTCCCCCCGGCAACAAGCACCTCCGGAACGAACTTGTTATTGCTGTCCGCAAGTGCTCCGGCCACGTTGACCAGGGCCGTAGGTGCCTGTCCGAGTGCATCAACCTGGGCCTTGTAGGATTCCGCTTTTGCCATACCGATTGCCCTTACGCGCGCACCGTGCGCGGCACCGGTCTTCTCAATATACTCGGCTTCACCTGACGCCTCGGCTTTGCGGGCCCTGGCATCATTGCTCTTGATGTCGATGCTGACCTGTGACTTTGCCAGATCGTTCTGCATGTCGGCAGTACCCTTGGCCCTCTCCGTATTAATGCGCGCCATCTGCGCTTCTTCCTGCCGTTTATACGTGGCCACTTCCTGGTTCGCTATTTCGCGCTCGGTCAGCACTTTGACAAGTTCCCCGGGCAGGACAACGTCCTGGATGTAGACTCCCGGAGTCTCCACCTTGTACTGGCCAAGTTCATGCCGAATATGGTCCAGTGCTTCGATCTGAACTTGCTGACGAGTCTCTATGAAACGAATCGCCGGCATGCTCTGCAACTTGTCGCGGAAGTGGTTACCGACGGCGGCCTGCAGGACCTCATTAACAAGATTCTGCATTGTACCGACCATTGAGATCACCCAGGGCGCCTGTGTGTCGGCCACATGAATCTGGACCTGTAAGTCTATCGAGAACTCAAACCCCTCCCGGCTCTTGGCCAGAATCGGTTTCAGCTGCGCGTCCAGATCGTGAGCGTGCGAGACTGCGTCTGCCCAGTTCAGCGTCAGAATGGCAGTGGGCACGAGTTCCGCCTGGTATATGTGCGGATTGATGGGGTATTTGCCTGTCCTGAGCGGTTCCCGCCAGATGCCCCTGTGTCCCGGCCTGACTAACGAGCCGAACTTGAACTCCACCCCGGACGTATCCTGGGTCACCAGGCCCACATACGATTTCACAACGGCGACCTGGCCCTGTTCCACAACGAGCATGGGAACGCGTTCAACACTGACAAGAAACGGGTTCAGGTTGTATGCACCGTAGAGCAGTGGATCATGCTGAATCCCGATCCGGCCGCCGCTATCCAGGAACGCCTGGAAATCCTGGTAGTTATTGTGCTGCCCGTTCTTGCTGCCGAGGATCGCCTCAATCAAATTGTGATCCGCAGCATTCGGATCCTTTTCCATCTCTTCGATGTCTTTGAATCCCCCCAACCGGCTGGCTATGTCGCCGGGTGACAACGGATCACCTTCGTATGTCGTCACAAGTCCGATGGTATCCATCGTCTTACCACCTTCGGTCTTCTCCGGTTCGATACGCAGAACCCTGAGCTGCTCGGGCCGCAATCCGAAAGATGTCGGGGACATGCGTTTCCTGCCACTCGCGATCCCACTGCCTGTTCCCGCCGGAAGTGCCGGGGGAAGGGCGTCGTCCAGCTGAGGGCCGGCGAGAAATCTCAGATCCTTCGTAATCGGCACTCCGAATACTCTGCCTTCTGTGATGACGAGAAAGGCGATAGGATGAACGGGAGCCAATGTGCCCGGGGGCAACACGGGCCTTTGCACACCTTTCTGGCCACCGTTCTTAACGAACGTGTCGAGATCGCTGTAGTTTCCGAATTCTTCTCTGTATACCGCCGACTTCGCACCGGTCGGCAGAGGCTGTCCGACCTGGGCAACAACGACACCGATGTTTCCGGCGGCGATCTGCACCCAGGGGTGCTTCTCAACCTTGTAGACAATCCATAGCTTGAAGCGCCAACCCGGCATCAAGAGCTTCGCCTGATAGCCGGCTTCCCCCTTGAACGCAACAGGGCTATCGCCCATCAATCTCTTGAACGAGAACCGCTTTGTGACCAGCCCAACCTGCGTCGGTCCAATGATTCGAATGGACGGGATGATCAGTACTCCCAGAACCGCGATTGTTGCTATTATTATGATCGTCGTCATGTCTATGCCCTTCCTCTCATTTGCATTTCCGCCGGCCTCATGCAGGCGATGCCTGACCATGCCTATTGCAATTCGCATGCCAGCCGGCACTACAAGGCCATAACATGTTGTAACCACAATACTTAGCCCAATCGTCCGCCATTCACATCACGGCCCCAAACATAGTGATAACTCTCATTATAGTAGTGAATAGTCTCACATTCAGCTTTACTGACGGTGAGCGGGGTGGTTTGATGGTTGGAATGAGTCGACGATTTCTGATTCTGGATACACCTGACGAGGCACTCGAGTGTCTTGAAGACGCGTTCCGTGAGGCCTGCAAACGGAACTGCGAAGTTGAGCGGGCACTGTCGATTGCCGAACTGAAAGACAAGCTGCGCAGCGGGCTTCCATGGGATCTGCTGATCGCCGACTACGAGCTTGGCGACGGGAAGCTTATGGGGCCGAAGCTGGTCAAAGCCATTCGCAAAGCCTGTGGGGATCTCCCCTTTATTGCGGTAGCGGAACATGCTGACGTGGATATTACCTCCCGGGCAATTCAAGCGGGGGCCAACGATTTCATGGTCCGTTCCGGCAAGCTGTCCGACAGGATCCGCACACTTCTTGACAAGATCGCACCTCATCTCAGCTTGATAAAGAGAAACAAGATGCTTCAGGAGCAGAACATGCTCCTTCGAGAAGCAGCCAGCCACGGAGAAGAAATACTCGGAGAATCGCCGCAGATCCGTTGCGTAATTGATCGCATATCCCGCGTTGCGGGAATTCCGCGGCCCGTTCTGATAACCGGCGAGCGTGGGACCGGCAAGGAACTGGTTGCCAGGGCAATTCACGTTGCCGGTGGCGAACCAAGCCGGCCGATGATCTCGGTAAACTGTGCGGCATTTTCCGACAATCTCCTTGAGAGCGAACTCTTTGGCCATGAGAAAGGTTCGTTTACAGGCGCGGACAGCCGTGTGCATGGGAAGTTCGAACTGGCGAGCGGCGGCACGTTGTTCCTGGATGAAATCGGGAACATGTCACTTTCCTTCCAGCAGAAGATTCTGCGTATGGTTGAATATGGGACCTTCACCAGAGTAGGAGGGTCCGAAGAAATACGTGTGAACACCCGGATCATTGCGGCCAGTAATGTCAACCTGAAGCAACGGATGGAGGAAAACCTGTTCCTTCGCGATCTATATGATCGGCTCAGCTTTGAGATCATCGATGTCCCCCCACTGAGAGAGCGGGAAGGAGATGTCGCCATACTTGCTCGTCACTTCCTGACCCAGTTCATGCAGGAAATACCAGCACTACAGGGCAAGCGGCTCAGCAAGGCTGCTATTGATGTGCTTGAGAACTACTCGTTCCCGGGCAATATCCGTGAGTTGAAGAACATTATCGAACGGGCGGCGTACAGAGACACCACGAATGAGATCACGCCGGAAGACATCGGCATGCTTCCTCACGAACGTATCGCGGTGAAAGGCGAGACTTTTCAAGACCGGGTAGAGTGCTTCAAGGAAGAGCTTATTGCGAATGCCCTTGATGCGGCAAATGGCAACCAGGCAAAGGCGGCCCGGATGCTTGGCCTTTCGTATCATCAGTACCGTTATTTCCTGAAGAAGTACGAATCGCGTAGCGCCGAGCAGAAGTCTTAGGGACAGACCTGGCGCGTGGTGGCAAGAGCAACCACCTCGTTCACTTGTGCTGACGCACGGCTGAACGGCCTTGCGTACCAATGGAAGATGGGGCGCAGCCAGCCAATGGGCACCGGATTTCCCAGATACCGATAGATCGGCCCGAGACGCTTGTATGCCGCGTTGAGGAATGCCCGTTTGAAGAACCCGGGCTCCGCGGGACGGCATCGCTTCAGAATAAGCCGGC
>SPBP01000321.1 GCA_004525935.1 Lentisphaerales bacterium
GCACCCCGACTTGTCGGGGAGGTCCCCGGTTCGAGCCCGGGAGCTGGCTCCAGATTTAACGGAACGTCACATTGTCACGGATTGGTAGAGCACCCCGACTTGTCGGGGAGGTCCCCGGTTCGAGCCCGGGAGCTGGCTCCAACTGCATGAGTGGATATGTCTACATTCTGAAATCATGCAAGTCAGACCACTACTACATCGGGAGCTCGGCCGATCCTGGGCGGCGCCTTGATCAGCACAACTCTAATGCGGTCCGATCAACAAGAGGCAAGGGGCCGTGGCAAAGGGTAGCTCTGGTTGAATTCGAGACACCAACGGCCGCGCGACAGGCTGAATCTCATCTGAAGAAACAGAAGAGTCGAAAGATCATAGAACAAGTGATAGCAGGACGATACGCTTGGCCTGTGGGCTTGAATTCCCTGAACACTGAACTCTGAACGCCGAACACTCGCTCTAAAGGACCACCACATGCCCAAACACTCAAAACCCAGACTGGCGTTCATCGCCGTGAACTCATCGTATTCACACACGAACCTCGCAGCGTGGTGCCTGCAGGCGTTCACTCGCGATATGGACTGGCAATGGAGAACGTTCGAGTTAGCCGCCGGCGAGGATATGTTCCGCACACTCCATGAACTTTCGGAGTACCGGCCCGATATGATCGCCGCAACATTCTACGTGTTCAACCGTCAATTCCTGCTCTCGCTGATCCGCAGGTATAAGGCCGTGTCACCCGAATGTCTTGTTGTCGGCGGCGGCCCGGAGTTCATGGGTGATAACCGTGAATTCCTGGTGCGCGAGAAATGTGTGAATCTCGTCGTGCGAGGAGAGGGCGAGATTGCGTTCAAGAAGATTCTCGAATCACAGGGCGCAAAGAGAGATGTTTCCGACATCCCGGGTGTATGCGGGTACTTTCGTGGAAAATACGTGGACAACGGGGTTGCCGAAATTGCGCCGAACCTTGATGACCTGCCCTCCCCGTTCGAGTGCCTGCCGACACAAGGCTTCAGGAAACCTTTTGTGCACATGGAAACCTCGCGCGGATGCCGGGGCACGTGCTCGTTCTGTACAAGCGGGGGATCCGGCAAAGTCCGGTATCGTTCACAGACACGGGTGCAGGCGGATCTTGAACGGATACGGGCATCGGGCGCGACAGCCGTCAGGCTTATTGACCGCACATTCAACGAGAACCGAGCGCACTGCGTAGCACTGCTGAAGATGTTCCGTGCGGATTTCGCGGATTTCGATTTTCATCTGGAGATCGATCCGGGCAAAGTCGGCAGTGAAATTCTGCACGAATTCACTGCAGCACGACCGGGCCAATTTCATCTCGAGGCCGGTATTCAATCTCTGGCTCCAACAGTTCTGAAGAACATCAGAAGGAGTGGGACGCCCGCAAAGGCACTCGCCGGACTACACGCGTTGTGCCGGATCGAGAATATCCAGGTGCATGCCGACCTGATTGCCGGACTGCCGGGTGGAACACTGACACGGGTATTCAGGGACCTGGCCACACTTGTCCGCCTGAAGCCGGCCGAGATTCAACTTGAGCTGCTCAAACTATTGCCCGGCACAGAACTGGATGCGGCCCGTGAAACCTGGCAGCTTAGTACATATCGTCGCAAATACGGTGACGTATCGGTAGCCGCGGCTCAGCCGGAGGCTTCGCCCTACCTGAGCGATAACCTGGGAGAAGGGCGAGGCGCGTGCCAAGCCGTAGCCTCCCGGCGAAGGCTGGTCCCGCCGAGCCGTGGAAATACGTCACTTATTGCGTCGCCTGAACCGCCTTACGAAGTGCTGAGTACGGCAACGATGAGTGCAGCCGATGTCTATACCGCTCGCTGGCTGTGCAAACTGGTGGACTGGTTCTATGTCCCGGAATCCCTCCGCGAAGTTGTGTGGGCAGCGAACATGCAGATGCCCGCATTCTGGCAGAAGCTATGCAAGTTCTGCATGACCAGACCGGGGTTGTGGATGCAGCCAAGCCTGGTAAACAGGTTCAAGCTGCTCGACGAGTTCTTCGAGAAGCGCAGTCGGCCGCTTCTGCTGAAGCTGCATTATGCGTGGCTGAAACGCGGATTGAGTGAACACGGGATCTGTGATGTTGAGCCGTGGAAGAAGCCTGTGCCGGCAACAGCTCGGCTGGTAGATGGCAGCGCAGAAGCAGCTGTGGGCCGGATGGTAATGGCGCGGCTGGAGCAGGACTACCTGTTCTGCTACGGCCCGCAGCCGGGGCAGCGCGCGGTAGCGGTGTATAGACTGAGGCAAGACAGATGTTCGAATGGAGAAAGAGAATCATCTCGCGAAGGCGCAAAGATCGCGAAGGAGGAATTAGGGTTGATATGAGATGGTGGCTCGCGCCGTCCCGTCGCGAGCAGAAAAAGCTGGTGAGAGGCCGTGCTGGGGCCCGCCCGCCATAGCTTCAGCGAAGGAGGGACAGCCCGGCCCGCCTCTTTGCGTGCTTGGCGTCTTTCCTCCAGAGGCGGACAAGTGCGAGAGAAACCTGGACCAGACATTCGAACCAACAACTGGAGAGTATTCGCACGGCCACTACTCTATGATCAGGTACGTATCGTCATCGTCGTAGACGTTCTTGCCGCGCTTATTCGGACCGTAAGATCCTACTACGGTATGTGTCTCAATGCCGACGATCTTGCCGCTCTTGCCGATTTCCCTGCCGTGGCCCGTCTCGTAGTCCTCATCCCAGAAATAGTGTGTGTTCCACGGATCGGTCTCGATTCTCTTGATATACGGACCTTTCCATTTTGAGGCAGAGAACAGCGTATTGGTAAACGATAGGAGCCCCGCTGCCGGGGTGGTCAGGTCCTCGAGTTCGTCCCCAGCGGTCGAGGTAACGTCGTTTCCCCCCGGCCATTTCCCGGTATCCCACGCGAGCCGCCGTATTGCAGAACCTATAACTTCCAGATCGTATGCGGCCTGTTTGTACTTAGCAGTTTTTGCAGCATGGAGAATCGCAGGAGTCGCAATTGATGAGAGTATGCCGATGATCATTACAACAATCATCACCTCAACAAGCGTAAAACCTGTTTCGCGCAAATCGACACCATGTCTCGGTGCCCGTCGGCCCAAGAGTGCCAACGTATGACTCGGCTCGGCGAGACCGGCCTTCGCCGGGAGGCTACGGCCCGGCACGCGCCTCGCCCTACCTGAAAATGTCCTGCAGCAAGGTAGGGCGAAGCCTCCGGCTGAGCCGTTCAATACGTTGGTGACCCTGTGAACCACAGTACTTAGTCTTGAAAGCTTGCTCATGATTCAGATGCCTCCTTGCCACTGAGAAGTGATCAGTGATCGGTGATCGGTGATCGGTGATCGGTGATCGGTTAACAGCGAACAGTAAAC
>SPBP01000143.1 GCA_004525935.1 Lentisphaerales bacterium
CCTGCAAAGGGCCGTGTTTCTGCCGGACGGAGAAGATCGCATCGTACGCACCGCGTTCGATCCCGACACCGGCACCTACTCGATTCACAGCCGCACGGCCAGGGCGGGGGCAGAGTGGCAGCAGAATGCGGCCGGCCGCGTTCTTGCCGTGAAGCCGCACACCCACAATGCCGTTTCAATCGATGCCGTGCTTGAGCGTTGTCCGGCGAACATCACCGGCGAGGATTACTACCGTGAGATGCTCAATGCCGGATTGGACTACGGCCCAACCTATCGGGGTGTCAGCCGTCTGGTCTGGAACAAGGACGAGGTTCTGGCGGAAATCGTCGCGCCCGACGCCATCAGGTCGGAACTGGATAAATACCGTTTTCATCCTGCCCTGCTGGATGCATGTCTGCAGCCGCTTGTGCGACTTGGTTCTCCGAAGAAGGGAGAAGTGTATCTTCCAATTCACGTGGATCGCATCCGTGTGTTCGACCGGCCGAAGCTGAGGATGTGGAGTCACGTTTGGAATGTGCGAATTTCCGATGGCATCCTTACCGCGCACATTTCCGTATACGACGAGGCCGGCAGACCGATTGCCGAGATTCACGACTTCATGAGCAAGTCAGTGGGTGACGGGGAACGCAATGAATCGGTGCGAGAGCTTGATGACATGCTCTACGGCTACAGATGGGTGCCGGTACCGCTTGAAGACACTCCGTCAGGTGAAAGCGAGTTCGCGGCAATTCCGTCTCTTGATTCGATACATGCCGTTATGAAACGGCGAGCGGCGGATGTCGACTTCGTAGAGGAGCCGCAGGAACTGGCGCATCTGTGCTCGGATTACACGATCAATGCTCTTGTTGAACTCGGCTGGACCGCGCAGAAAGGCGATCGGTTCACTTCTTCGTCTCTTGCGGCGGAGCTTGGTATTGCCGATGCGCATCGGATGCTGTTTGCCAGGCTTTTGGGAATGCTGGCGGATGATGACATTCTGAAGAGGGAAGGCAACGGGTGGGTGGTCCTTAGCGACTTGAGCGCTGGCGTACCGGCCGAACGGTGGGCGAGTACACTGTCGGCTTACCCGGAACTTCTTGCGGAGATGACCGTTACCGGTCGATTTGGTGAGCGCATGGCCGGCCTTCTGCGTGGCACGATCGATCCTCTCGAACTCCTGTTCCCGAAAGGAGACCTTGCGCTTGCCGAGCATCTCTATCAGGATTCACCGTCCACCGTCGGCAACAATCTCGTGGCGCAATACGCGGTAGATGCCATGCTGCGTGATCGACCTCGCCGCAGGAAGCTCCGCATTCTGGAAATCGGCGCCGGCACAGGTGGCACTACCGCCCATATTCTGCCGGTGTTGCCGCAACATGAGACAGAATATGTGTTCACCGACATTTCTCCGCTGTTCCTGGCTTCTGCTGAGCAGAGGTTCCGTTCTTATCCGTTCGTGACGTTCAAGTCCCTGAACATCGAGAAGGAAACGGCTGGACATGGACAGGACATGGAACCGTTCGATCTTGTCGTCGCATCCCAGGTCCTGCATGCGACGGCCGATCTTCGGTCGACCCTCGCGAATGTCAGGAGTTACCTGGCCCCGCGCGGTGTGCTGATGGCAGTCGAGACAGTTCATTTGGCACGCTGGCCGGACCTCTCGTTCGGATTCTTCGAGGGATGGTGGCGATTTACTGACCATGACCTTCGACCGGACTACGCCTGCATGCCGCTTCCTGCGTGGGAAAAACTCCTTGCGGAAAGCGGTTTCTCAGAAATCAATGCGTTTGTTCCCGACAAGAGCGGGGAGGGCGCACGCGCCGCAGTCATTATTGCGCGAGCGCCGCCGATATCGGAGTCCCCGTCCCCCGTCCAGTCAGCAGGTCCGGTCGGGTCGTGGTTGATCTTCGCGGACAAAGGTGGGCATGCCGCCCGCCTGGCGGGACTGCTCGAGAAGAAGGGGCAGAGCTGCATCCTGGTTTCTATGGGTGAGTCCTTCGAGTATGCGGAGGAGAAGAGGTACACAGTCCGTCCGGATTCCGTCGATGACATGCGCCATGTCGTCGACGACATGTTCAAACGAGGTGCGTGTTCCGGGATTGTCCACATGTGGACCTTGGATTTTCCAGAGAGCGATGTCCTGCAGTTCGCAGGTATCGACGGCATTCTCGAAAACGGTTGCTGGAATGTTGTTCTGCTGCAGCAGCAGATAGCAGCGCACGAGAGAAAGGACCTGCCAAGATTGTGGCTTGTCACACGCGGTGCGGAATCGCCCGGGCTTCAACCCGAACACGTGTCGGTATCCGGCTCCCCGCTCTGGGGACTGGGGCATGTCATTGCCAACGAGTATCCGCTTGTGCGCTGTACGCTTGTCGATATGGGCCTGCAGCCCGACGGAACGGAATCGGAATTGAACATGCTCGCCGGTGAGTTGCTTGCCGACGGGTCGGAAGACTCAATAGCCTTGCGGAACGGAGTCCGGTTTGTGCAGCGAATGGTGCGCGAATCGCTTGCCGTGAGTCGTTCCATGCCTCGGGGCGAAGGTGGGGGGGACGAGCTGCCGTTCCGTCTTGAGATTCAAGGGCCCGGCGTAATTGACAACCTGGCCATATGTTCCGCTGAGAGGCGCGTTCCCTCTTCACATGAAATAGAGATTCAGGTGCAAGCGGCCGGCTTGAACTTCAGCGATATTCTCAAGGCGCTGAATCTCTATCCCGGCATGCCCCGCACCGGTGTGCCGCTGGGGATAGAGTGCTCAGGGGTCGTCTCGAGAGTTGGCTCCCGCGTGAAGCGGTTTTCACCGGGTGATCGGGTCGCCGCCATGACACAGTTCGGATTCAGCTCGCACACGACCGTACGCGACGCATTCGTTATCGCTATTCCTGACGGGATGAGTTTCGAGCAGGGCGCGACTGTGCCGGTGGCATTCCTCACTGCATACCATTCGCTTGTCCAGGAGGCCCGTTTGCGGAAGGGAGAACGAATCCTGATTCATTCGGCCAGTGGCGGCGTGGGGCTGGCGGCAATTCAGATAGCTCGCAGGATCGGCGCCGAAATCTATGCTACGGCCGGAACGGAGGACAAGAGGGAATTCCTCCGGAGACTCGGGGTGAAGCACGTCATGGACTCGAGAACCCTGGCATTCGCGGACCAGATAATGGAAACGACCGGAGGCGCCGGTGTTGATGTGGTTCTCAATTCGTTGGCCGGCGAGGCAATCTCGAAGGGGCTGTCGATTCTGAGTGATCGCGGCCGGTTCGTCGAACTCGGCAAGCTCGACGTGCTCAGCAACAAACGAATTGGCCTGTTGCCGTTCAGGAACAACCTGTCGTTCTTCTTTGTCGACTTCGACAGGCTCGTTCGCAAGAAGGCATCGCTGATTCGACGCATGAGCGATGCGGTTGGTGCAGGTATAGCGGATCGATCATACTCGCCACTGCCTTACAGGGCATTCCGATTCTCGATGGCGGCCGACGCGTTTCGGCATATGGCTCACGCCCGGCATACCGGGAAAGTCGTGTTGTCGCTTAGCGATGCCTGCGTGAAGATCCATCCCGCTTATCCTACACCGGTGGAGTTTCGGGCCGATGGGTCATACCTCATAACGGGCGGGCTTGGCGGATTCGGCCTGTTGGTTGCGGAATGGCTGGTTCGCAACGGGGCAAGGCATATTGCCCTGATGAGTAGAAGCGGGGCGACGACGGATGAAGCGCGTGCCGCGGTGAAGAGTTTGAAGAAGAAACGTACAAAGGTGCTCGTGATACGCGGCGATGTTTCCAGTGAGGCCGATGTCTCCAGGGCAATGTCTGAAGTGAAGACGAAGATGCCCCCGCTGCGCGGCGTTGTTCATGCCGCAATGGTGCTCGAAGATCATCTCCTCAGCAGCCTGACCCGTGAAGAGATGTGGAAGGTCGTCAATCCGAAGATGAAGGGAGCCTGGCTGCTTCACGAGCATACCCGTACCCTTGAACTGGATTTCTTCCTGCTCTTTTCTTCGCTTGCTTCCGTCATAGGAATGGCCGGACAGTCCAACTATGCGGCCGGCAACGCCTTCCTTGACTCGCTTGCCTGGTATAGACGGTCGTGTTCGCTGCCCGCCACAACAATCAACTGGGGATCGCTCGGCGAGGTTGGCTATCTGGCGCGACATACTCAGACGGCGGATCGACTCAGACAACAGGGCATGCTCAGCTTCTCGCCGGAGCAGGCGCTTGAACTGCTCGCGCGGTTCGTGACGCGTAAGCCGGTTCAGCGGGCCGTTCTGAAGGTGGACTGGTCCCAATTCGGGTCTTCGTACCAGGTCTATTCCCTCTCTTCGAGGTTCAGGCACCTCTCGGGTGGTCGCGATTCCACGGTTGATGGCGGACCGGATGCAGCGGCGACAGGCGTAGGTGGACTCCGCCTGAAGCTCGGCAATGTTTCTGAAGCCGAACGGATGTCATTGCTCGAAGACGCGGTGAAGGATCAGGTTGCCCGTATTCTCGGGGCGTCAGCTGCGGGTCTGGACTCGGACAGGCCGCTCACAGAGATGGGTTTCGATTCCCTGATGGCTGTCGAGTTGAGGAACTGGGTGGAAAGTAATCTTGGGGTCGGACTTCGAACCATGGAAATCATGCGCGGCCCGACAGTCCGACAGCTTGCTTCGGGTCTGTTTAGCCAGCTTGCGGACCAGCCTGCTTCAGCAGATGTTGCACCTTTGAAGAAGGAAGCCTCTGCAGGGAGCGAGACTGAGACTGCGGAGATGACGCCGAGCGAGATAATCGAGTCGGCTGATGAACTGTCGGACGCCCAGGTGGATGCTTTGCTCGAGAAGATGAAAGGGGCGGAGGATCAGTCGTGACGAGTAACGGTCCAGGTCTTTCTTCCCAGGCCAAGCGGGAGCTGCTCAAGCAGCTGGCACGCGGGAAGCTTGAAGCCGAGACTACCCATCCGCTTTCATACGGTCAGCGCGCCTTGTGGTCGCTTCAACACCTGTTACCCGATAGCCCGGTATATTGTGGACCGCTCGGCTTCAAGATACTGTCAGATTTCGATGAAACAGCGCTCAGGAAGGCGTTTCAGTGGATCGTCGATAGCCACGCCGCGCTCCGCACGACCTACTCCATCCGAGACGGCGAGCCGGTTCAGGTGGTGCATGCCTGGCAAGAAATCCCCTTTACGGTTCATGACGGGCGGAACTGGAGCGACGCGCGATTCCAGGAGGAGTTCAATCGTGAAGCATGGCGCCCGTTCGATCTCGCGAACGATACGATGCTGCGCGTCAGCCTGTATCGGCGCGGGCCCGGAAACAATGTGCTGCTCATAGGTCTTCATCATATTGCGATGGACCTGTGGAGCATAGCTTTGCTCGTAGATGACATCAGACGGTTCTATCCCATTGCCCGGGCCGGAGGCCGAAGGCCGCAGAAGGCAGCCGGCGCGGAGTATGTAGATTTTGTCAGGTGGCAGAAGGAGACAATTGACGGGCCGGACGGAGAGCGATTGCGGCAATTCTGGGACAGGGAATTCTCGGGAGACCTGGAACCGGTTGAGTTGCCCACAGACTTCCCGCGTAAGCCGCACCCGAGCTTTACAGGCGCCGCGTTACCGTTCGAGCTGGACTCGGCTACGACGGGCAAGCTGCGCACTGTGGCTCGTGATGCACGAGCCACCATGTATTCGGCGCTCGTCGCCGGCCTGCAGGCGCTGCTTTCCCGGTACTCCGGGCGATGCGAATTCCTTACCAGGTCGCTTGCTTCTGGTCGGAGCAGATCAGAATTCGCAAGCGTCGTCGGATTTTTCGCGAATCCTGTCGTATTGCGCGCAGACCTGAGAGGAAAACCGTCCTTCTTCGACACTGTTGTCAGGGCACAACGCACCGTGGCCAATGTCATGGAGCATGAGGACTTCCCGATGTCTTTGATGATTGAAAGAATGAAACCCGATGACAACGTGGGCCACCATCCGCTATCGGAAGTGATGTTTCTTCTCCAGAGCCCGCAACTGTTCAGAACCCAGAGGGCGTCACAAGCTCTATCGTCGCCACTCGGTGTCTTCACGCCGGGCGAAAGTGGAGGTCGGCTGGATTTTGGCGAGTTGGTCATTGAAGGATACGGAGCGGTGCGCACGATTACACAGAGCGATCTCGATATCCAGCTCATGGAGACCGGTGATCGGATTTCCGGCGCAATTCACTACCGGACCGAGCTATTCAAGGAAGAGACTGTTGCCAGGTTCGGCGCTCATTATCGGCAACTACTTGAGCAGGCAGCCGAGAATCCGGCCCAGCCCGTGTGGAGTATCAAGTACATTCCGGATGACGAGATGACCAGAATAC
>SPBP01000051.1 GCA_004525935.1 Lentisphaerales bacterium
AGAAAGATGACGGCCATTCATATTACGGGCCCTATGCATCATCGGCTGCGGCGCGCGCGGCCGCGGATTTCATCGAGAAACGGTTCGGCCTGCGAAAATGCCGGCCTCGAATCCCCGGACCCGCGGATCACGAACATTGCATCAATGATATCGTGCGGTATTGTTCGGCTCCCTGCATCGGCAAAACATTGGGGCCTGAATATGCCGAGCGCGTGGAAGCGGCATGCGGTTTCCTGAAGGGCGAGAAACCGGAACTGCTCGGTGAAGTGAAAATGAGAATGCAAGAAGCGTCGGCGTCGCTCGATTTCGAGCGGGCAACGGCATTGCGCGACCTGCTGTTCAGACTTTCGGATATCAGCCGGAACAGGGCCAAGGTTCTCAGAACCCCCGAGATGCGAAGGGATGAAGCATTGCGCGGCGTCAAGGAAATCGCGGTCGTGCTGGGCATGGAAAATACACCCGAGATTATCGAGGCATATGATATATCCAATATCTCCGGGACATACGCCGTGGGCAGCATGGTTTGCGCGGTTCGGGGGGTGCCGCAAAGAAACAGGTATCGCAGGTTCAGAATCAGAATGGCGGCGCAAGTGGACGATGTCGGCATGATGCGCGAACTTGTGGCGCGTTCTTTCGCGACCCGCGCAGCGCAGGGCGGCGGTTCGATCAGGCAAACTGATGATGAGAGAACGGAAAAGAGAAGAGGCATCGCGCAAAGGCGCAAAGACCGCCAAGGGGAATGCCGGCTGCGGAAACGGAGCTTTGCGTCTTGGCGCGAGAATGAAATCGGATCGAACCAGGCGTCCCAGCCTGTCGCCGCTAGCGCGGCTCAGGCTGAACGCCAACGTTACCCTGACCTTGTCCTGGTTGACGGAGGAGCGGGGCAGGCGTCGGCTGCGCGCAAGGAACTGCGAAAACTGGGGCTGGGAACTCTTCCGGTTGTCGGACTTGCGAAACAATACGAGGAACTCCATATCGAGAACCGGCGAACCCCGCTGCGCCTGCCGAGCGGTACGCCGGGCTTACTGGTGTTGCAGCGGATACGTGACGAAGCACACAGGTTCGCGTTGGATTATCACAGGCAATTGCGCAGTAAAGTTGTACGGGAGTCGGTGCTTGACGACATTGTCGGCATAGGGCCAAGCCGGAAGAAAGTACTACTGAGGCATTTTGGCTCGATCAAAAGACTGATGCGTGCGACAGAAGAAGAAATAGCTGCCGTGCCGGGCTTTGGCGGTGTAATGGCAAAGAATGTGCGAGAGGCATTGGGACCGATAATGCAACCGCCGATGAACGCCGATGAACGCCGATGAATTCAACTGCCGAGGACCAGCCTTCGCCCCCGACTCTCTTCGAGGTCGGAGCTACGGCTTGGCAGGCGAGGACGAGGACGAGGACGATTCAAACTCACATACCCACACACAGTCAGTTCCCTGACGAAGTCCCTGAGCTTGTCGAACGGGCATCTCTACGCGAGGCATTGCTTATCCGTGTCTATCAGTGTTAATCCGTGGTTCCATTTGTAGTCTTGTAGCTCGATCGTGTGGTTCGATGGGCATTTGACTTATTTGTGGGGATTCGTGAAGATTCGTGGATCGTCGTATCTGATGTGTGGTATATGGGCTGCTTATGAACTCGTCTGGTGAAGCAAAGACTTCGATCGCTATCGTGAAATTGAGTTCGCTTGGCGACCTGTTGCATGCGTTGCCCGCCGTGCATTGCCTGAAGTCAGGTCTGAATGCATCAATTACCTGGATCGTGCAGGAGGAGTACGGTGAGTTGGTCAGCTGCTTCTCGGACGTTGACGAGATGCTGACCATTGAGCGGAGTCGCTACCTCTCGAGCGTGGCCGCAATCCACAGAACTCTGAGCCGTCGTTTCTTTGACCTGGTGATTGATCTGCAGGGCCTGATGAAAAGCGCAATAGTCGCGCGCGCGATGCGGGGAAGGAAACGGATCGGGCCCTCGTTCTGCCGGGAGGGTTCGCGGCTGTTGTATTCAGAGGTCGCGGGATCACGCAACAGGAGCAGGCACGCCGTCGAGGAGAATCTCGACGTGGTGCGACACCTCGGTCTTCCGTGCGAGGAGCGTGTATTCAACCTGGAATTCCCCGAGGCCCGACTCGAAGCGGCTCATCCGCTTGTTGCTATGATTCCGGGTTCACGATGGCCTTCGAAGAGATGGCCGGCAGAACGCTACGCAGAGGTTGGCAGAATGTTGATGGCGAAGACTGGTGGCTCAATCGTTCTGCTCGGAGGGAAAGATGAGATGGAACTTGGCGAGCAGATCGCTGCCGGTGTTGGCGACGGTGTCATCGACAGGGTTGGGAACACGTCGATCGTCGAGATGGGAAGTATTCTCGCGGGTGCAGATCTAGTTGTGTCGAATGATTCCGGGCCGATGCACATGGCGGCTGCACTTGGCATACACGTGCTTGCACTGTTCGGTCCCACTGATCCGGTCAGGACCGGGCCGTTCGGGGCAGGGCACCGGGTATTGGTGTCGGACGTTGACTGTCGACCATGTTTCGGGAGGTCATGCAGGTTGACAGGTCCGGAATGCATGACCGGTATTACCGCGAAGCAGGTTGTGTCGGCCGCGCTCGAGATGCTGAGAACTACGGATCAACCCCGGGATAAACCCGGGGCGGACACGGATGAACATAGATGAGAAATATCCGGAACTGCACTTGAAGATCAGAGCGCCTTTGCTACATTCCGGGATTGTGATGTGTGGATGTGTACCAAGGGGTACTGTCAAAAGTTTTATGAAAAGTTATGAAAAGGGAAATCGGCTAACGAGAACGGTGAACGATTATGTTGTCCGCGACTCGTAATCCGTTCTCGTAGACCGAAATAGGTGGAAAATAGAGGGTAGAACGGACGGTGGAGGGAGAACTGATATGACAGACGAGAGTAAGTCAACGGAAATGGACAAGGCGATGTTTATGAACCTGGTAATGATGCTGGGTACATCGGTGATGCAGCAGCTTGGAAAGATTGTGAACCCGATCACGAACAAAGCCGAGACGGACCTGGCAGGTGCGCAGTCGTCAATCTCGTTACTGGAGATGCTTCGCGCGAAGACAAAGGGGAACCTGGACGCGGACGAATCGCGATTGCTGGACCAGACCGTATCCATGGTCCAGATGAATTATGTGGAGACGGCGGCGAATCAGCCGGTCTCAGAAGAGAAGAAAGAAGAAGCAGCAGAGTCGGCAGCAGAAGATGCGGCAGCGGAAGAGCAGCCGTCGAAAGAAGACGGTCCGGCTGCAGAGGAAAGTGCCGACAAGAAGCCCGGCGAAAAGAAGGACCCGAAATACCGCAAGACTTACGGCTGATCAGAAAGAAGCTGGAAAGCAACCCCGCACCAGAGCAAAGCACGGTGCGGGGCGGGCCGCCGACTTGTCCCGCCGTAGCCTCCGGCGGAGGCGGATAAACGCAGATAAGTATGAGCAGGTAAATGAAATGCGAATGGCCACAAAGAGGCATCTTCCTTCGCTCCGGGAGCTATGGAGGAGAGGCAGAAGGCGCGAGAAAGATTCTTTATCCACGACTCTCCTGGATAGGCGGACAAGTGCGCGAGAGTGTTTTTCCTGACAGCTGACGTCCGGTCTCAGACACGCGACACCCGACACGCGCAGTTATGCCCGTAACCTCGCGAGCCGTCCGCCAAGGAACCGGAAGACAATAAGCAGGACCACCGCCGGCCACAGAATGCGCCAGATGGCGGAGGCGCGCGCAAGGTTCATCGTGCAGAACCGGACGGTCATGTCCGATTTCTCGTTGACCTGGATCGTGCGCGAAAACTCCAGAACACGTCCGTGCTCCGGCATAGTGATCTTTATGGCACGCGCAACTCGGACTGCCGAATCCTGCTGGTCGAGAATCTTCTGGATCAGTTGATCGAGTGATTTGTTCTCTTTTGCGTCGAGTGACTGTTCGAGGGATTGCGCGTAAGCCTTTGTGAAGTTGCCATCATTATATCCTGTCATTTGCGCCGCTTGCTGGCCCTGTGGCATGTTGAGGTTCTGACGCATCATGTTTCTCTGCTGGATAAGTCCGACTTTGGCGGTCTGCCTGGCAACATTCTGATACTGGATTCGGGCATCTTCGCGATCGTCCGGGCGTTGTGCGAAAACCACGGCTTCCTCCAGGGCTTTCTTGGCAAGGTCCGGGTTGCCGTCCTTGAAGTACTGGTTGCCGACATCAAGGCCTTGCTTCGACTTGGATTCGTTGAGGGCAACCTGTTGCTCGCTTGATTGTGCGTAGCGTTCAGCGTCAAAGATCGAGATTTGCTTCGCCTCGACAATTTCGTCATCGGACCTCATGGTTCCGCTGAACCAGAAGTATTCAAGGTAAGGATTTGCGTAGAAGCGCCACTTGATGTTGCGCAGCGGCAGATTGAACCTGGGGCCGGCGCAGGAACGCACGAAACCCAGACCTCCAGGCAGCTTACCCGCGTAGAAGAATTCGACCTGTGCCGTACGGTCTTCGGACGTTGCCGCGCGCTCAATGGGAATGCGGTATGTGTCGTTCTGGAAAGTTGTCTCGACAACTTTCTGGTTTACGAAAGTAGCCCACATTGTATCCTGACGCCTGGGCAAAGAAACTTCCAGGAATCGGAAGTTGTCGCCGACCTGCACAGTCATTTCGACGCGTGTAAGCATGTTGCCCTGGGAATCAGCAATAGCGGAGGTGAGCTGAACAGACTCCATTTGAGCCTGCAGGACTTCGGCCGATTCATGACGCTGGATGGTCAGTTCGAGCGAGTAGTCGTCGAGCACCGTCCTGTAGCACAGTATAGCGTCGGACATGTCGCCGGCGCTGAAGAAGGCGGGAATGCTCTGAGCGTCTTGCGGCTTGAGGCCATCGATGCTCTCGCTGGGTTTCACTTCCACGCGCGCACTTGACATGACCACCAGATAACCCTTCTGCGGGTCGGTACCGACCGTCCTGAGCGGTCGGACTGTAACCCGCTTCGCAGAAGTGGGGAATGGTTCCTGGTAGGAGACTTCGATCAGATGGAAACCGAGCTGCTTGTTGTGCAGATCGACTTTCCAGATGCCCTGTTCGGGGTCAACCAACTCGGTCTTTGCTATTTCCGGGTCGGAGAAGGTGAGCGGAACAGCGGGGTTCGGGGACTGCACCAGGAAAGTCTTAGTACCCGCGTTCTCGATCTTGTAATGAATCCAGGCCTTACCCAGGAGCATGCCTTCTGCCAGGTCAATGCGCTGCAACACTTCCGGCTTGATGGACGGCTCGATTATCTCCGTCTTCAGTACGATTTTCCATTCCGGTCTGAGCAACTTGAAGGCAAGTGCGCCCTGCTGCCGGACATTCAGGTCAGCGGCAGGATTGAGTTCGCTCACGCCTTCGCGTTCGACCGTTGTAAGCCGGACCCCGGCTTCGCCGAGCACG
Source organism: Lentisphaerales bacterium (assembly GCA_004525935.1). Lineage (GTDB taxonomy): Bacteria > Verrucomicrobiota > Kiritimatiellia > SPBP01 > SPBP01 > SPBP01. Next base: position 5,421 of record SPBP01000051.1, read on the forward strand.
GTAATTACACCCGTGTACTTCCGGGCATCCTTCACGGTGATTCGCGGGACGGCGATATTCTCCTCAATGCCTTTTTCCATGCGGGCAAGAACAATGTTGATCCGGCGCGTGCCGAGAATCTGATTCTTGAAGTGGATCACAACCCTTTCGGTCTCTCCTTCAATCTCATCCCAATGACTCATCTCCTCACCGGTCAGGGTCTCAATGTCGAATTCGTCCGGGATATTCAGGTACAGTGAGAAGACGCCGGCCTTCGCGACAGTCACCTCGAGCTGCGCGGCCAGCATAATTCGTTCGTCGGCGATTGAGAACGTTGCCGCGGCCTGGTTCACCCGGATTTCGGGAAGCACGAGTTCGGCGTGGACTGTGGCAGAGACCGGGAGCTGGTTATAGCGAAACGCACGTTTCACAGAGCGTCGTGTGCCGCGTTCTGAAAAATTCGCAGCAGTCATTGTTTCACTCGAGAAATCGACGATGTTCATGGCGTTCAGGCCGGCGGTGGTTTCGCTACGGACCTGCATGGTGTCCGGCGCTGCTACTGCGACAGAGCCGCGCTGCCGCGAGGCCCCTGCGATGCCGAGCGTGCCGATCGTTGCGCTGTAGCTTCCGCTCACGCCCGACTCATCCGGTTTGCAGGCGACCTGTGAGGAGACCAACATGATCAGATCCCCGGCAGCCGCCTTGTCGAGCACGGCCTCAAGTAGATGCTTTTCGGGATCGAACCGCCATGTGCCAAGCCCTTTGGCCTGGACCGCGGTAATATTCATGCCGTCGGGCACGGTCAGTTCCATGCGTTTCAATTCGCCCTGCGCGATCTGGAAACGCACAAGATGTGTCAGGTCAACAACGCCCGGCTCGAAAGAGGCCAGGGTATTGACTTCGCAGAAGTAGACAACCTTCTCCAGCTTTGCTTTGCGGACACGCGGGCGCCAGACAAGCGTTGCCGTCCTGGCTGAGCCCAATACGGCGGTCGCTTCAGTACCCGTCTGTGTTTCAGTTTTCTTGAAATGGACGGCTTCGGCGCATTCAATATCCATGCCGGTCTCTGGCAGAGCCAGGACTATCTCATTCTGCATATTGTCGGGAACCGAAAGTTGCAGCGAGAATTCGCCGGCTGATTCCTTGAGCTGGGCCAGATACTTGAACGAAATCCTGTATGAACCCTTTCTGTCAAGGTTGAGAAGGTAGCCGTTTGGAGTTGCGGTGATGCGCGCGTATTTCGAGCCGAGTTCGTAATCGGTCAGGACCGAAGGCGCCTGGACCAGGATGAGCTCGAGAGGCCGTTCGACCTTGAACTCAAGCTGCGCCGCAACAACCGCGCTTCGTTCTTCATCTTTGCCGGCGCCGGGCCCTGTGACCGACAGGTTGACGCGATCCATCATCAGTACGGGCTCCTGAAGAACCTGTTGGGTTGAGGGCTGGGTGCCGGATGTCGCGCAGCTGAGGGCCATGCCGATTGCAGCGATCAGCGCCAGGAGTCGGATGCGCGCAAAGCCCGAGTCCGGTGAAGGCGGGGGCTCCGAGTTGTCAATGTTCGGGTTCTTCTCTACGGGCATCTCGATGGGGGCGAATGGGAACGCGTCCGCTTTCGGTGCCGGCCGTGGTTTCCGATGGATCTTTCTGTCTTTCAGCCATGCGGTAATACGCGGTTTGCAGAATGCACCGATCAGTACGATCAGCCAGAGGACAATGAAAATGCCGATCACGCCGATGATTGTGGCCAGGAAGAGACGACCTGCCGCAATCTGAGTAAGTGCGAAGAATACGAGCGTCAGCCCGGCGGCGTTGCGCCAGAGCCTGTGCGTCTCGCTTCTGGCCGCAGTCGTCAAAAGGCCTATTCCCAGCGCTCCCACGGCGAGCAGCAGCAGTATCGACGAATCCATACCGGCCCATAGCGGCACAATACGGAGCTTGATCTGCAGTGGGTCGGCGCCTTTCAGAAGCATCGTGTCTGTGAACGCCGCGGTGTTGTCCCGTCCTTTCCTGCCGTAGCCCACCGTCTGCTTGAGTGTGCGGAGCAGGTGGGCTCGACCTTCACCTGTAACGAGCAGTAACGGGTGGCGAACAATGAACCAGGCGGCGGCAAGTGTCACATCCGGCCCGCTTATTCGCTCATTACGCAACTTGTTGATTGGTATCATGTTGCCGGAGGCGTGCGCGATCGCGAAACGTTGGGGCGCGACGATATGCCATTCGCCGAACGTGGTATGCGTCTGCGGCGCCTGCGGCGCCTGCATGCTGATGGTTCCGCCAAATGTTCCGAGGCGTTTGCTCTCGGTATAGATCACCTCAACTTCCATGGGCATGGCCACATCATTTTGGCGGGAAATGGGAATCAGCAGTTCAAGTGTGCCGTCTTCTCCAGTCTTCTCGCGCGGCACGACTGTTTTGCGTTCTCCATTCTCATCCACAAGGACCGTGCAGAGCCCACATCCTTTGGCAAGCTTTACAACCAGGTACTGCTCCGACGCGTTCTTGATACGATAAACGGCTGTCGTTTCAAGTTCGCCGTCATCGCTGATTGTGGTCCTTAATGCAGTATGATCTGCAACCTGGGTGAGCATTGATTCCGGGTCGAGCCGGGTCATTTTGACCGAAGCAATATGTGAACCGGACCTGTTCTGGGCAACGACGTACTTGTAGGCTCGGAGGATCGGATCGCGAAGCAGCGAAAGCTTGTAGCCGGTTGGAATCTCTTCGGGGTCGATCTTCATCACGGCACCGTCGTGTTTCAGGTCCTCGATGATCAGGTCGGCGGAACTGGCCAGTGCTATGTAACCGACTTCACTTTCGGTCTCTTCAATGTTCACGCCGCCCACGGAGATTTCGCCGCCTCGATAGTCAAACTGGCGATCGTAGGTAATGCCGAGCGTGTAGTCGCCAAACGCTTTTTCCTGGAGCACCACCGTCCACGTATTGCTGTCGTTGCTCCAGTTCCTGATGTCGCGGCCGGCGAATTCAACGTTCTGGTACTCCTCGGGTATGGTAACGGTGAACGACTTAGTCGGCGCGCCATTGATCAGGTAGTTGATTGTTGTGCTGCAGTACAGAACCCCTTCACCAACTGAAACGAGATGGAATACTTCGGCATGAATACCCGGACGTGTTCGTTGAATCTGGACCGTGGCTTGCCAGCCCGACTCCTTGAAACGGAGCGCCTGCTGTATTCCCGGCACTGGAAAAGGCACTGATCCGGTGTGTACCTCGCGCATGCCCGTGAGCGAGTCAGTAAGCACCCTGAGCCGCAGTCCTTTCTCTGCGGCGAGCGCGGCATGGCCGCGCTCGCTTTTGGCGCCCTGTACGGCAACGGATGGAAGGCTGAACGTGAGTTCGTTCGGCCCCAGTGTTTTCTCGAGCCGTACTTCAAGCAGGAGCCGGCCGAGCAATGCGTCTTTGAAATAGACGTGAACGAACCGTTCGCCGTCCTTGTCCTGCACGTCGTAGTCGGCAACATGGCGCCCTGCCACGTTTGCGACGGACCAGCTCGGATCGACCTGAATGACTGTTTCCCTTGCGCCGGCGTCGCGGACATCAAGTTCTATTGACGCGGTGGCGCTCAGATCGTCGTCCGCGAGCCCGACTGCAATCCTGTGATCGACGCTGTATTCGGGCACGATATCGTCGGCATTCAGAACGAGATCGTAAGGAATATTCGCAAACTGGTAGGCGAACGAGCTTCGCTGTGGGACCGGACGTACGGCCGAGTTTGGGGCGAGCAGTTCGGCTACAAAAGATGCCTGGTCGATTTGTGTGAGGCCGAGTGATGTCCGGACTATCAGCTTTATCGCGCTGTCGGTTCCGACCGCAAGGAAGCCGCTCGTCCGAATTACGCTCTTTGGAATAATCACGGGCAAGTCAACGGGGCAGGGGAACTTCGCAAGAACTGTCTCACCCTCAATCTGGATCCGATATGAGTCTTCCTTCGGCCTGCTCAAGGCAACAGACAGCGTATTGTCGCCTTGCTCGCTTTTGTCGAGCGACCAGTCCCTGATATCGTCACCGCGCACCTGGGTGACATTCAAGGATTTCGGAATCGCAAAAAGGAGTTTGTCGAGCGAGCCCTGTGCAACCTTGTAGGTGAACACTGTGTCAAGTCGCAGCGCGCCGATGCTGGCAGTGGCAATCGTGTTGGCACGGCACTCGATCACAGCCTCCGCGGCGAGTTTCCGGACTTCCGGTTTCCAGTCGACCTGGAATTCGGTGCTGACGCCCAGGAACGCGGTGACTTCGGTCCTGCCTTCAGCATTCCTGCCGCGCTCAACCTTCAATGCGCCCGGGAACTTGATTTCGAGATCGTCACGATCGCACTCGACCATCAGCCTTCGTATGGTCGACATCGGGATCGTGAAACTGGTTTGACGCCAGTCCTGATTCTTTATCGGTCTGCTAGCGAAGTTGAAGAGCACGCGTTGTTTGCCACGTGAGTTGAACTTGATCAGGAACATGTTATCGCGCTTGGATAACTCGGCGCCGGACGGCAGTTTTGAAAATCCGAATGGGGCAACATCGCCGATTACCAGCGGTATCTCTGTTCTGCTCTCCTTTACATCACCCGTGAATTCGAGTGCGAAGACAATGTTCTCCCCTTCGATCTTGCCCTTGATCGAAAGATCGGAGACGTCGATTGTCCGCTTGTCGGCTGCATCGCCCGGAAGCGGCAGAATCATTAGCAGTACCGCAAGGGTTGAAAGAGTTCGTGTCATCATCGTGTCATCTCCCCGGGTTGTATCGCATGTTATGTCTAGAGTTCTCGAGCACAGTGTCACTCAATCCCGCGTCATCTCGCAAAGGCGCAGAGATCGCGAAGGAGAAAGTGGGATTGACTTGAGCGGGTGGCTCGCGCCGTCCCGGCGCGAGCAGGAAGCTGCTGAAACGGCCGTGCTGGGGACAGCCCGGCCCACCTCTTTGCGTTCTTGGCGTCTTTGCGAGAGAAAGACAGAAGTGTGGAAACCGCTGTTCTCTCGCAGAGACGCAAGGCCCGCAAGGGGAGAATGTGGAAACCTGATTCAATGTCCAACTCCGCAGAGCGGTTATTCCGCACTTCGCGCTCCGCATTTCGCATTCCGAATTCATTGTTTCGCTCGAGGCATGCTGCCTGCCTGCTGAACCATCATGAGAAGTTCTTTGACTTTTCCATCCAATCGCAACTCGAACGCGACCGGCCTGAGTACGGCCGCAATATCGGCGTATGAACTGCCCTTTGCAAAATCGCTGTTGCGCAGGACTTCGGCAAACTCGGCTACTGCCGCAGCAAGCCGGAACCGCACATTCATGCTCTCGAAATTCGCGACGAGGTCATCTTCCATGAGTTGACGTTCAATCTCTTCAACCCGTCCGGTCTCCGGGTCTTTGTAACGCACACGAATGACGGCCAGTTGAACCGGCTGGATCATGCGGTCGTGCTGTTTCATGACGCGCATCTGTGAGAGATCAAGTTCATACAGCGCGGTTACTGATTGACCCGAACCGACTTCGCCCGCGTCAACCGCATCATCGCGGAACTGCTCCTTTGTCAGCTGCCTGTTCTCGTAGCCGAGTTGTCTGTAGCGTCGGACGAACTCCGGATTGAATTCAACCTGGATCTTTACATCACCCGCAATGCCGTTGAGTGTGGCGGAGAGATCGTCTACGAACACGCGGCGCGCCTCATCCTCGGAATCGATGAACATGTAGCTGCCGTCGCCCTTATCGGCAAGTGTCTCGAGCAGGGCATCATTGTATGTGCCGAGCCCGAACCCGAAGACTGAGCAGTAGATGCCCTGTTTCCTGTGGGCTTCAATCGAGGCCAGAATCTGTTCCGCTTCAATGCCGCCGAGGTTTGCAACGCCGTCTGAGAGGAGAAGCACGCGGTTTTCGCCGCGCGGCACGAACGCGCGGGCTGCGGCGCGGTAACCGGTTCCGAGTCCTTCTTCCAGGTTCGTGGAGCCGGATGTGCGGAGTCCATCAATTGCCGCAAGGATGCGGTTTTTATCGGATGCGGGAATATGCTCAAGCACAAGACGGGCATGCGAGTCGTATTGGACTATGCCGACCAGGTCGCGTGGCGCGAGCTCATCGAGCAGCATGCGCAGCGATTTCTTGATCATGCCGAGCCGGTCGGGGGTATCCATTGAGCCGGACGTATCGATCACGAAGGTCAGGACAGCCTGGCGTTGCTGGTCGCGACCTATCCTTCGCCCTTTCACGCCGATCTTCAGCAGTTGCAGACCGCGACCAAACGGGGATGGTGCGCATTCGGCATGGATCGTGAAAGTCCTGTTGGCCGGCGGCGTGTAGGAGTAGTCGAAGAAATTCACCAACTCTTCGGTTCTTACCGATTCGGCCGGCGGCAGGTAACCTCGCAGCATATAGTTGCGTCCAAGTGTGTAGGAAGCGGTATCGACATCAATAGAGAAGGTCGAGAACGCGTTCTGTTGGACGTTGACGAACGGGTTGAGGCCGACGGCCTTGAAGGCTGGGCCGGTCTGGTCTTCTTCCGGTTCGGGCACGGCGGGTTGCGCCGCCTCCACCTCCTCCACGTCTATTGAGGAGGAGTCGGGCCGTTGCGGTACAATGAGTTTCTGGCCGACCCGGATCCTGTTAGGGTTCTCGATTCTGTTTAGTGCCACAAGGTCCTTGACGGTAGTACCGTAACGTTTGGCGATTGATGACAACGTGTCGCCGGACCGTGTCTCATGGACTGCAAGTTTGTCTGGCCGAGATTCCTGCGCCAAGTAGCGCTCGGCAATCATCGCCCCATCTTTAGCCCTGCGCAGGGCATCTGCCGTCTCGAGTCTGTGCGGA
>SPBP01000190.1 GCA_004525935.1 Lentisphaerales bacterium
CACTTCGTGCTTCGAAGGACAAGTCGCGCATTTCCTACACCTAAATGTGTTCTTAGTCGCACACTTAAGCTCACACTTACTTGGTTACGCTTAAACCACAACCTTACTCGATCCCATCCCGCAGCAGATCATAGGGCGATTAATCAATAGAAAATCCCCCCACAAACCCGGAAGCACCCAATAATTGCACGGTTCCTGCACCGTAAGGATCCCGTAATTTACTGACTTCGACTGCAGATGAACAACACAGATGGCTTCCTCGCAAGCGCCTATTGCCACTGTACGATCCTGGCGGTTGCGGAATTGGAGCTCGCATCCAGAACGCGAACGTAGTTCGTAGCAACCGGGCCACGCTGCGGAGTTGCCGGGTAGTAGATGCACGTATGTTGCACACCAAATACCCCATTCGTTGCAACAGGCCCAGGCACAATGCTGCCCAGTAGTGGATCCGTTACCTGGATTGAGTACGGAGCCATGCCGTAGAAGATTGCAAAGGACTGTTCAGTATTGATGTTCATGGTGACCGCAACCGGGGAGATCGACACGGGAGTTATGGTGAATGACGGTCTCAGAGGTGCCGATACCTTCCTGGGTCCACCAGTGGCAACGGCAAGCTGTTGAAGAAACTCTTCTGCCTTCTCAGGCTGACCCAGTTTCCGATGGACTCTGGCCGCCGCGTTGTAGGCATAAGGGTCGCGGGGATATGTCTGGATAGTCTTCTCATACTGATCAAGAGCTTCTGCGAGTTGTCCCTGGCTCTCCAGTGCGTATCCCAGAGTCTTGCGGGCCTTGTAGTAATCAGAATCGCACTCGAGCGACTTCGTAGACTTCTCGACACATTCAGCCCACTTCTTCTGATGCTCGAGAGAAACCGCCCAGTTATGCCACTGCCTTGCAACGCCAGGCCTCATCTCTACTACCCGTGCAAATATCTCGTCAGCTTCGTCGTATTGTTTCAAGGCCGAAAGCGTATTTGCCAACCCCTCGTAATTCCAGACCGCGGGTTCAAGCGTTACAGCAATTCTGCGGTGCTTGAGCGCCTCTTCAGGGCGGCCAAGTTCCTCAGCAAGAATGTTGGCAAATGTCTGGTGTAAGAGTACGGGACCGACCTCAAACATCGAGAGTAACTTAGTGTATGCTTCCACACCGGCCTCACCGCGGTCAGTCTTGCCGGTGCGGCGACAGTATTCTCTGCTGTAGATGCCGATCAGCCACAGTGGAAACGGATTGCGCGGATTCTCGTCCGCAAGAAGCTTTAACCCCCTGAAGCTACCGTCAACATCTCTCATCTCATCAAGAGCCAGAGCGTGGCGTGCGCATTTGCCCTCGATAGTGTTGGGATCCATGTCAAGTACACGGAAGAACTGCTGGGTGGCCGTGATCTTGCTCCATCGGCTTCTTGAACAAACTGCCTGCGCAAATGCCAGACGTTGATCGCGGGCGTGCATTCTGACAAATACCGCAAGCATTCCCTCTGCGTCCTTCTGCCGTCCCTCACTGAGTTCCGAGATGATGCTCTTGTAGATTACAAATGGTGCCGCGTCATGGAGCCTGGCCACTTTCAAGGCGGTCTCGGGCGAAAGGGAGGACTGGCGATTGGCCGACACCTGTCGATAACGCATCAGCCCCTTATTCAGGCCAATAAAGAAGGATTGAAGTGCGCCCGGTTCCCCGGAGGAGTCGCCCTTCTTCTGAGCTGAGCACGAAGCGGCGCAGAGGACCAGCGACACCATCAATATAAGCAGCAGAGCCTTAATCATTCCCCGATTCCGTTCTTTACCGTTGCCCTCACACTATAACTTCATCTTCTGTGCAAGGAAGCCTCGAAAGGGGCACTGGCAGAGATGGCCATGGACGAACAATACGGCAAAACGACAGGTCTCTGGCTTGTCTTCAAGACATTCAAGGTAACGGTCGTGTCCGAAATAGTCCGCAATCTTCTGCTTGTATTCCCTCGTCATTCTATCTCGTATGCAGAACGATCCGGTTGACAGTCTTCATTGTGCTCCATGTCCTTTAAGCACTTCAATGGTCCGATCATAACCCGAACCAGGTTGGTATTTCAGCCCGGTCTTCTTCCGGATCTTCTGATTCGTGTCCTCGTCTTCCCTTTTCTGTGCCAGGGCTAAAGCGGTCTCGCCAAATACGTTTAGTGCGCCTGCCTGTGCTCCATTCTTCAGCAGGAATTGAACGGTTTCCCCGTATCCCGCGCTAGCTGCCTCGTGAAGGGGCGTGGTTCCGAGGGCGGTAGCTGCCTGGACCTTCGCTCCGTGCTGAATGAAGAGTGAGCAGAGGTCAGTTCTGCCCCTTAATGCAGCTTTATGCAACGGGGTATCTTTCATTTCGGAAACCAGGTGGTTGACATTTGCGCCATGCTTTATGAGAAGTTCCGCAATGGCCCGTGAGCCTTCAAATTTGCGACTCTCAAACGGATCGTCTCCATAAGTGAGCGATGTCGCACAGGCGAACAGCGCTGTCTCATGTGCGTTCTTCTTGGGCCGCGTGTCGGGATCAGCTCCGTTTTCCAGAAGTATCCTGGCGGAATCGACGTAGGTGTTTTCGATTGCCCAGTAGAGGATAGGGATGCCCCTGTCTTCTACCGTGTTAACGTCTACATTCTTTGCAACCAGGTCTGTAATCCTGGCCTCGAATTGCTGCTCATCAGCAGATTTGGTCGCAGGCCCGGGCGCCTTTGTCTTCTGGCTGCAGGAAGTCACTCCCGCCGTCACAATAAGAAGTGAACAAAGAGTCCTTACTGTTGCAGTATTCATCTTGTCCCTCATGTTGATACCTCCAGTCAAATCGCGCGTCATACTGTGTCGCCTTCAGTTCCCGGCATAAGCAGCATATCTTCTGCTGTAACACCGACAGCATCCGTGAGCCTGGCTAGTTCGGGCAATCGCCTTTGGGCCTCAGGACTGTGAGCATCGGTCGCGAGCGTGAACTTGCAGCCTGCCCGCTTTGCAAGAGATAGGAATCGAACAGGGGTCTCGATCGAAAAAGGGCGTTGCGAATCGGCTGGAAGGAATCCGGTTGTTATCTCGATGGCAACCCCATGGTCGTACGCCAGGCCAAAGGCATCCGTGAACTCCGCGTCCGATATGGAGTCTACCGCCGCATCGAATTCGTCGAGGCGACCGCATGGCAGGAGTGGATGTGCTATCGAGGTGGCCAGGCCGCTCGAGACACCGGACCGGAAGAACTTGAGCATATGCTCGGCGAGGGCACGGGGAGTATTGCTTTCAGGCTGAGCAACAAGGTCCTTCATGTGGAAATGACTGCATGCCAACAAAACAAAGTCCAGTGTTTCAGCGAACTGCAAGGTTATGCCGAATTGGCCGGGTGCGATGGTCTCAGCCTCGCATCCGACAAGGACGCGTATCCCCGTGGAGACAGTGGCCAGGTCTGCGCGGAGCCGGGAGATCTGGCTCTCATCCTGGGGCCGATACCAATCGCTTGGTGATATGTCCGGATTTGCCCACACGTGATCGGCGAACCCGATCGTCTGCACACCCATTTGCTCAGCCAGTGAGATGGCGGCACTGGGCGTCTGCCTTCTTTTCTCACCGCAACATGCAGACAGATACGTGTGTACGTGTAGATCGTGATTCAGTTTCATCGCATTACCGGCGCTGCACAACAGGGCAACCCATTGAAATATCGCTGGAACCTTTTCGGGCCACAACAAGACGCGTGACGGTCAGTTCTCCATTCACGGCTTGTGCTTTGAAATAGAATGTGGCTTTCAGACCATAGTCCATGTCCAATGAGAAGATTCCCAGCACAGAATTCTTGGGGGCCGGTTGCCAGTGGAGTTCTTGAATGTCGGCGACTGTTGCTATGGACATGTCGGCGTTCATCTTCTTGCCCATAAGCTGGATGTTCGGCTTGTAATCCCACATGAAATCCTCTGTCTTCATCAGGGGACTGTATTTCGTGAGGGTGAGCAGGAAGGTGGTCAGATTGCCGTCTCCCAGCGCGGCTCGAAGCAAGGTTGGACTTGCACCCGCAAGCGCAGCTTTCAGCGCCTTCCTGGTTGTGTCAACGTCGCCGCGAGGCCTGAGAACCTTATCAATCGCGCTGTTCACTGTGGACACCGTTACAGCAGGGCCTTTGTCATTGCTGCAACCGCCGATTGTGACAGCGACAATGACGCATGCCATGGTGAGAACTGCTCTCATTCTTTCTCCTCTTCGGGCCCGGGAGAGTATTTTGTGGTCCCGTAGTCCTGTAGTCCATCCTTTTGCACCTCTTTCCTCCAGAGGCGGACAAGTGCGGCTAGTCTTGATTTCGTAGTCCCGTAGTCCCGTTGTCCCGTAGTCCATCCTCTATCTTCTATCTTCGCGTGCTTCTGTAATGAGTCCCTCATTGGTACCGTAGTCCCGTGGGTCTGGTTGGACAGCGTTGTTCTGTCGTTCACATTTGTTCCCAAGAACTCGAGTGTCCTCAAGATGTCTGTCTTTGCCGGTGCAGAGACGGGTGAGGACTCCGGCGCCTGGACGTCGTAGAAATGGACGTCAATACGGTCTTCCGGACGACCAGCGATTTCTTCCGCGATCTCGGACAAGCAGTCGCCCGCGACATGCAGAACCGCACCCACGCAAAGGCTGCCAACCCCCACAACGAGGAGTTTCAGTTCGACCTCGGAATCGTCATCGCTATGCAGAGGGTAATAGGGGTAGGGGTCATCATCGGCCGTGAGCCCGAGCAGCAGCAAGCAACAGCCCCCCGCGAGATAGAAAGGAGCTGAACCAATCTCCAGCGCCCCGGCGGCAGTCGACAGAACGCCTGCGGTCATTCTTGCCGGAAGACTCACACCTTCTGGGATATCAACGGTCTTCTGCTCACCCGACGGAAGCTTTAACTCGGCGGTGCACGCAGCGTGTGGAACCCTTAACTGGCAGGGCGTGGTCCCCGTCTGGCCGCAGACGGTTACCATTGCTCCCGACGGCGTCGACCTGAAATTCGCATAGCGTGTAACACAGCCAGACAGGAGCATGATCATACAGAGAACTGAAGCAAGGGGGAGCCGGGCCGTTGTGGCGCGCAGACTATTCATAATGTGATGCTCCACGCAGCTTGTTCGGAAAGTGGCTATTCTGGTGATCCCGTATCAACCAGGCGAATCGGGTTTCATAAGGTAGGGATTGCGACGCGTAGAATCGCAGTGACCTGTTCCCTGGCCCGGGATCTGCGGGGCGATCCGGGTCTTTATGAAATCCAGCGCGGCCTTTGCATCATCATCCAGAAGTACCTCCTGCAACTCCATGAG
>SPBP01000464.1 GCA_004525935.1 Lentisphaerales bacterium
CCACACAGGAGAACGAAGAACGGAGCCGTTTACGAGTACTGGTCGCTGGTCAAGTCCGTGCGCACCGAGCGCGGGCCACGTCAGAAGATCGTTGCCTCTATCGGCAAGATGCCGGGTCTCGACCGGCGAATCCGAATGGGCTGGGAGCAGATTGGGGCGGCTTTGGATGGTCGCGTTCGGCAGGCCGATCTGTTCGAGGATCACAGCCTTGATGAACCGGAGTGGGCCACGGTTGATATTTCCCGCCTTCGAGTAGAACGTCTGCGTGATTTCGGCGACGTCTATCTGGCCCTGGCCCTGTGGCGCCGACTGCGGCTCGACCAGTTCTTCAATGAACAGATGTTTTCGGGCAGGGCAGAGATCCCGTGGGCGCTGATGGCATGCATATTGACGGTGGCTCGTTTCTGTGCGCCGTCCTCGGAACTGAAGATTGCCGAGCATTGGTACGGTAAGACAGCCTTGGAGGAGCTACTGGGCATACCGGTCGGCAAGATCAATGATGATCGACTTTACCGCGCATTGGATGAGGTGCTTCCAAAACGGGATGCGCTCTTTTCCCATCTCCAGGAGCGGTACACCCAGTGGTTTGGGACCTCGTTCGATTTCCTTCTCTACGATATTACATCGACCTACTTCGAGGGGAACATGGCTGGCAACCCTCAGGCCAAGAGGGGGCATTCACGCGACATAGCTTCCGGGGGTGGCGCAAAGTCGGATGCCTGGCTTCAGATCAAGTCGGACATTTTCGGCATTCCGTTTGCCAGGCCCCGTATTTCCGAAAGAAGTCTTCTTGGAGTGGCGATGCTTGGCGGGGTAGCCACACGCGTGTTCTCGGATCCGAAGGAGGCCGTCGAGCGGTTCGTGAAAGTCGACAGAACTTTCGAGCCGAACATGGAACGTCACAAGATCTATCTGGAAAAAGCGGCTCAGTTCCGGAAGGTGTTCCAGGCCACTGCTGAGATCCTTAGGAGGCTATGAGGGAACCCCTCAGAAGCTATAGCTCATACCCAGATTATGATTCCACAATTCGGGTCTGGCGTTCGCGGCCCAGATTCCCAGATTGTAACCCAGTTCCAGATCATCGGAGTAATGGTACCCGAAGCCGCCAGTAAGCATCCCTTTCCCCTCCGAATCGTAGTTATAGATGCCGGCTCTCATCTGCCACTTCTCATTAGAGGTAGTATACTCGCAACCGAGTGAGACGTAGCGTGTCGATCTGCCTAGCAAATCGTAGATACCGCCGACGAACAACCATTGATCGTCGAGTCTGTAGGCAACTGCGGGTCGCACATTTGGACTCTCCAGGAGTCCTGTGGGGCCCAGATCATTGGCAAGTGTCCAGAAGCTTTCGATGTGGACACCTGCTGACCACTTCTCGTCAATATTCCACAGCGCGTCGAGGTCAAGATCGGTGCGTGTTCGTCCGCTCTGTTTGGTGTATACCGGCTGCCCAGTTATATCCACACCTGTTGCGATCGGATATTCCCCAAAATTCCATACGCTCAATCTCAGACCGAGCATTATGTTGTCGGTCACCTTGTAGCCCAGGCCTGGGTTAAGCATATAGCTTCCGTGTCCGCTCCATTCTGCCGAGATACCTACTCCAAGTTTCTTGGATACTGGCATCCCGAAGTTCACGGATTCGAAGTAAGCGTTCGGGCTACCGTACTGCGAAAAGATACTGGGCGATCCGTGAGCGTCTGGACCTACGACCTGCACGGTGACCACTACGCTTGTTTGTTCGAGCTGGGCAAGGCCTGCAACGTTCCAGTACGCCGCGTTCGCGTCATCGGCAACTGCGCTGAACACTCCCCCCATGGCCATGGGCCGGAATCCCCAACACGCCGAGGCCGACGTTGCGGTGCCTATCAGAACCGCAGTCACCGCAGAGCACACGCGGATCTTTCGCATTACCCGACCCTCCCCCTGGAGCCAATCCTAGCTCACCTCATCCTGTGGCAACTTCGAACCCTATTTTACCACCCAACCGTCCTATTTGCGATTAGGGACACACAAATAGTCGAAAATAGGTGAAGATTTTTCCGGAAAATGGCCAGTCTGCGTTCTTCCATATAGTAGGGACCGAATTCCGGCCCTATGCAGCCATAACTGGAGGAATAGCCATGAGAACAGCTCGAATCAAGGCCCACGAACAAGGCTACTATCACTGTATCAGCCGTATTATCGAACGCCGCCA
>SPBP01000077.1 GCA_004525935.1 Lentisphaerales bacterium
ACTCTGAACCCCTGAACACTTTCAGCGAAGCTGGCTAGTTTTCTCTAGCAGTGCGTCGGACTTAGCCCTGCCTGCGGCGGGTCAAAGCCCTAGCCCTGCTAGTGGGGATGGCAGATGAGGCGCTACTCGGTGTCGACTGGCACCTGCGATTGATCATCAGATTGAAGGTAGTCGTCTTCAGATTCCGTGGCATCCGGTTCGGGCTCGTCGTCGGATGATCGAGACGCATTTTCTCCTGCGAAATCAACCTCTTTCAACTCCTGGGCAAGCCAATCCTGATACACGAGGCTACCCCGCTCCTGTTTTAGCAGGTGGACCACATACCGGGGGTCCAGACCAAGGTCGCCCGGTTTCCGCTCGGCCACAAAGGCCACAAGCACGCCGTTTGTTTCGATGATGGGTTCCGCGAATTCTCCGGCGTGCCGAGAGGCGACTGCGGTCAGAAAGGCCTGGCTTTGCGGCATGTTGGTGTCGGGAGAAAAGAGAGAAAAAGGATCTGTCCGAAACGGCTCTGCTCCGAAGGGAAGGACTGCATCCGCAAAATTGGTCCCCGCCTTTACCGCCAGCTTGACGGTATCAGCAATATCCTGCGACCTTGATTCCCGCAGTTCTGCAAGGGCCTTGCTCAGCACAAGTGTTTGCACTCGATTTGATACTGACTCAAAAGCCGCGGTGCGCGTGGGAAGAATTGAGTCAAGTGACAGCACGAAGACCCTGTCTCCGCACGTGACGGGATCACTGAAAGAACGTTGCGCGTCGCCCTCGATGAGTTCGAAAGTCGCCTCAGCGAAGTCATGCGCATCCACGATGTCGAGCACGTCATCGTATCGAGCGAAGTAAGGCGACAGAGAAGGCTCTAACTGGTATGCGGCGCATGTGGTGTCGAAGGCCTTGGTTGTCTCTACAGCGTCCGTTGGAATGGCGAGCACTAAATCCATGGCTTTCCGTTCGGCCATATCCCTGGCCATATCGGTGCGGATCTCATCGCGGATCTCATCACGCACATCTTCAAATGGAATGATAGACTCAAGGTTATTGGTATCGATGGATATGTAGTCCTCGTAGTTCCTGTCATACAGGTCCCTTGCTTCCTTATCGGTGACGGATGTCTCGTCCATGTAATCAGAGAGAGGGAACGCAACATAGTTCACGCGCCGCATCTCTGGCTCCTGGAACATAGAGGGATTGTCTTCGTGGAACGAGAGCATGTCGTCGAGTGTTATCTTAATATCGGTGTCGGCCACTTGAACAGGCAGGTGCGCGTAATCGAGAACAAAGGAATCTGTATAGCGGGACATGTACCGATGTACTTCGAACGGCGGAATCCAGCATGCGGCAGACATGACGTCGAGCAGCTTTCTTACAGTGAGGTTGCTCCTGATGTATGACTCAAAGTCTGCCGGACCGATGCCGAAATTCATGGCAAGAAGACCTTTCTGTCTCTCGTACTCGACGGGGTCGTATTTTCCGTCCTTTGAAAAGGTTCGTTCTATTTCCTCCCTGAGCTCATCTGTGCCTGTCATCATTCCGAGCCGCTCGGCAAGGCGTCGGGCAGCGACATGAGACCACGCGGTTCGATCGATAAGGTTCATATCCTCTTCGTTGTTCCTGGGCTTGTCGCCGAAAGACAGGCAGTATTGAACAATTGCGAGCCGACGCGCTTCCTGCAGTTCGATAGGTTTAACAGCCATGCCGCCCACGGTGGGGGAGTCGTCGGTTGCTACGGAGCTCATTCTAATACAACTGCCTGGTCCGTACCCAAGGAGGAAGGAGAAAACCACCACGCCGCCGAAGATAAGAATAAGCCTCTTCCGCATGGGGCCGAATACGAAGCGGTATGGTTTCGGAGCAGGCGGTCTGGGCGACTTAGGCGAACTTTCGATAGATGTGGACTTGTCACTCATTGACGTCTTTGTCGAGGAACACATTACGCCGCATTGGATTGAACTACGGATATGCAGATGACAAGCACGCAGATCGCGAGCCCTGTCGGGCTGCTACCGCCTGCCGACCGGCGTATACGATTGCTCCCAGATGGTTGGGGTCACTACAGTTACATTGGGCCAATCTTCAGGGGCAGCCATCAGGTCAGTTGGGCCCATGATCACCGATTCTACCTTGCCGAGCTGAGTGCTGATAACGACCAGTTCTCCTTCAAGTGGCGCGAACTTGTAAACGACGTCTATACGGTCGGGATTGCTGTCCGCCTGCTTGGTCATGATTTCCAGTTCGTCGCCCGTGGCCATCTCCAGCCGCCGCTTCCCGCTGTCAGATTCAAGAACATCCGCGGACACGTCGCCTTTGACCACTTTGATTCTGACGAAAGTGCCGTCCGGTGATTCCGACACCGTCAGCTGTTCGTCTTCCGTAAGACCGGAGAGAGAGAATAGTGTTTCATCAATGGAAACTTCGCCCTCGGCGCACGTTACAATTGTTGTCTTCAGGTCACCAACGAGATAGTACTCAACAGTGAAATCGCAGCCGATGGCTGTGCACACGGCGCTCGGGGTTTCTACCTTCAGCTCATTCTCTTTTCGGAAGCTGGGTTCAAGCACCACCTGCACACTGCCGGCATCGAGCTTCAGGATCTTGGTTCGGCTTCCTGCGCCGCTTTCAGCGATTACAATCGTGGTTTTGGCGAATACGCGGAACCCGTTTCCGGATGATAGCCTGAGTATTGCCGAAGAGTCCGCACCCGTCTTAAGGGTGGTGCCGTAGGGATACATTTTACCTTCAATCGCGGCGTCGGATTCGCGGGCGCTGGGCAGTTTTGCCTCGCAGGTCCCCGTGATCTTGAGCAACTGAAACTCGTCCTGAAACCTTGCGGCATCCGTTTCCGGCACAACTGCAAGGGCAAACGCGGTAATCGCGATAGCTGCGATAGCAAACCCTTTGTTCACTGTAGTTCTCCTTGTCTACACAACACACAAGCCTAGCTGGATTGTGTGAACCCATGCCATAATTCAGTCTGCATTGTTACTCGTAAGCGGCACATGCGTCAAGCTTTCAGCCTGTCTTTCGGATGTCTTTTTGTGGTTAGTCACATTGCGATTTCGGCGGGGTACCGCGCAAACGAATGTTCAACCGGCGGATGTTGACAGCATATTGACGCCTTTGAATCGCATTCATCGGACGGGAAGCGCAGCAACAGCGGGTCTGTGTTTTGCCGCATGTTTGGAGTGTATTTGGAGTGTATGTTGTATGACCGGCATGTTTCTGTACGACCGGCCGGTCCGTTGTGTGGGCATCATCGCCGCCTTGGCGATTGGTGTGGAGCATTAGAGTACAAGGTCCAGTTTCCCGTTTTCAGATGCGGATATGTGCTTGGTATGGCGGGAAAGTGCCCGATGTCCGTCAGATTCTGGCCTCATTCTTTTTCGGTTTTACTGCTTGAGAAGCGTTTCCTCAGATGGCAAACTAATCGATTGCTTGGCGTTCGTCCCATTGGGATGTATAATGGGTGGGGTGTATACGTAATCCTGGCGTTTGATGGAGTTATAATGGCAAAGAGCTCGAAACCAAAAGGCAAGAAGCAGAAGCGGCGAAGCGCGGCTGCTCCGAAGAGAGTCAGTAAGGCCAAGGCGTCAGGGCGGAAGAAGATCTCTAAATCCGGGGTGACTCGGAAGAGTGCGAAGAAGAGCCGTGCAGGATCGGTTGCACGGAAGAAGACTGTGCGTCCCACGAAAAGCAAGCCCAAGAAATCTGCACGCGAGCCCATCGCCGCAAAGAAGCGGAAAGTTGCCGTCGGCAGGAAAGTCGTAGTGGCCAAGCTGAAACGCAAGAAGGCTGGGTCAGATGCGAAGAAGATCTCCGCTCGGGCAGGATCCGTAAAGAAGCAAAAGCTTCTTAAGCGCTCGGCTGCTGCCACTAAGTCTCTGGCACGCAAGAAATCGGCCAGGAGTGGGCGTATCGATCTTAAGGTGGTCGACGAAGAGCAGATGACCGAGGAGAAGGCGGATCAGAAGAAGGCGGAGCGGAACCAGAAGCTTAAAGAGCTGATCCGTCTTGCCGAAGATCAGGGCTATCTCACTTTCCAGGACATCAACGAGGCCCTGCCGGACAGTGTTGTCGACCCCGAAGAGCTCGAGGCGTACCTGCTCCTTCTCCGCGAAATGGAGATTGAGATAATTGAGGAGTCAGAGGTCGAGAAGCACAAGAAGCAGGCGGAAAAGGATGAGAAGACTGCTCGAGCCGAACGGTTCGACATGTTCGACGACCCGATCCGGATGTACCTCCACCAGATGGGACAGGTACCGCTATTGACGCGCGAGCAGGAAGTCGAGATCTGCAAGCGAATCGAGGATGCCGAGATATCCACGAGGGGCCTCTTTAACCGGATGGGATGTGCGGGAGATATGTACCTTGATCTTGTTGAAAGGATCGAGAGCGGGGGAGAAAGATTCGACAGGGTTATTCAGGATAAGTATGTCGACAGCCGGTGGGATTACATAAAGAAGCTTCCTAGTCTTAAGAGGAGTGTAGTACGGGCTCGCGAGATCCAGGCAAAGGCATTCATGGCAACGCTGCGGAAACAGATGTCGAACAGTGAGCGGACGCGGCGAGGTAAGCTGTTGGAGAAAGCGCGACAGAAGACGTCGGCATTGTATGACTCTCTTTACTTCAAGCAGAAAGTTGTGGAGTCACTGACGCAGGCGGCAATTGATGGAATTTACGTTGCTTTTCGCAAGGACATGACAGAGCTGGAGATGTTCACTGCGAAACGAAAGAGTAAGAAACGAGCAGAGGGAATCAAGCAGTTCGAGACGGCGATAAAGGGGCATGCGCTCGAAGCTTGCATGACGCCGGCGGATCTTGACGAGGCCTTCAAGACGCTGAAGGCTGACATGCGAAAGGGCGAACGGGCACGCACGGAGATGGTCGAGGCGAATCTGCGGTTGGTGATCAGTATCGTAAAGAAATACATGAATCGCGGTCTTTCATTTCTTGACCTGATCCAGGAAGGCAATACGGGACTGATGAAGGCGGTGGAGAAGTTTGAGTACCGCCGTGGTTACAAGTTCAGCACCTACGCTACATGGTGGATTCGTCAGGCTGCAACGAGGGCGATTGCAGACCAGGCCCGGACGATCAGGATCCCCGTTCACATGATCGAAACGATCAACAAGCTGCTGCGGGTCCAGAAGAGGCTTGTCCAGGAGCTTGGTCGGGAGCCAACCCCTGAAGAGGCAGCTGATGAGATGGGCCTGCCGGTGGAACGGGTCAGGGCCGTATATAAGATGGCTCAACAGCCGATTTCGCTGCAGAGCCCGGTAGGTGATGGAGAGGATGCGCACTTTGGCGACTTTATTGAAGATAAGTCCGCTGAGAACCCATCCGAGATGACAGCCTACAGCCTGTTGAAGGAGAGGCTGAAGGATGTGCTTCATACGCTGACGCCGAGAGAGAGGGAGGTGCTGAACCTCAGGTTCGGATTAGCAGACGGTTATTCCAGGACCCTTGAAGAGGTCGGGAAACAGTTTGCGGTGACCCGAGAAAGAATCCGGCAGATTGAGGCAAAGGCACTCCGCAAGTTGAGGCATCCCACGCGAATTCGCAAGCTTGAGGGCTTCCTCGAAGCGCGATAGGTCGATGCCTGGTATGAGGAAAGAGAATAATAAGGGGAATAAGCATTATGGCAATTCAGGAAATTGTGAGAAACAACACTGAGTATATCCTCGCAGTCGCTTCGCTTGCATGGTTTGTCGCCGGCGTAGTTCTTGGGAGGCTGATCCCGGGATCAGGTTCAGGCGCGAAGCGGTCGGAGTCTCGTGGCAAGCCCGCAGGTGGAATGGAGCTCTATATTGGCAATCTGCCGTACGATGCGGGTGAGTCCCAGGTAAGGAACTTGTTCTCAAAGTTCGGGGGTGTCGGATCGATCCGAATAGTTGAGAACAAGAAGTCGGGCGCTTCAAAAGGCTATGGATTTGTGACCATGATCAGCGCGCAGGATGGGCACGCGGCGATCAAGGGGATGAATTCGCAAGAGGTCGGCGGACGGCGAATTGTTGTGAGCGAAGCAAGAACCCGCGCGCGCAGAAGACGACGCTGACCGCGGTCAGACGTCCTAGCAGTGCGGATATCGCTCGTGGAGTATTGCCGACGCTATGCCAGTCGCGGCCGATTCCTGGCCTGTGAGGTCAAGTATTCTCAGTGCGAACTCGATGGCAGTGCCCGCCCCACGGCTTGTCACGATATGACCATCGACTACGACCGGCTCACGGACCACTATGGCTCCGGATAGACTGGCTTCAATTGAGGGGTGACAGGCGATTCTTCGGCCCTCGATGACTCCGGCTGCGTGAAGGATGAGCGGCGCGGCGCATATGGCGGCAAGGAGCCTTCCCGTGTCGGCAAAGGATCGTACGGCGTCAAGTACTGTGGGCTCAGCAGCGAGCAGACGCACTCCGCCCGCGCCGCCCGGGATGACGAGGGCATCGAAACATGAGGGATCCGCCTCGAGCCATGGTCGGTCAGCGATGATTTGAACACCCCTGGATGCGGTAATGCGCGTATCGCCCAACCCCGCAACCACAACTTTGCCTCCGGCACGTCGGAGAATGTCGATAATGATGACGGTCTCCATTTCTTCGATTCCATCGGCGACGGGTATCAACGAGTTCATGAGACAGTACACTCCTGATTGAGTCCTTAATTATATACGATCATGAGTCGCTTTACAACATGTCAGTTGCAGGGCGTTTGATTCGGCCAAGTGCGGAATGGTGGTACAGAATGCATGGCCGTGTGGCGGCGGCTGGAAAAAAGGGGCGAGATCAGCTTTTTTGTTTGCTCTTGGTGCCGAAAAATTCCTATAGTGACGTGCTCTTTTGCCTATTGCCAGTTCACGGCGACTTTTTGAAAGGAGTGTCTTGCGATGCATAAGTGTGGATTGCGGCATGTATTGATAATCTCATTGGCTGTGGCGTGCGTTGTTGCTATTCATCAGTCGATGGGACAGATACGAAGGCCTGTTCGCGGAGGATCCGCCGCCTCCGGGGTAAAGGGATCAGAGGGAGACGCCTCTGAGAATCTCAAGATTCAAACGCTATCTCAGTCCATTCAGGTTCGGGCGCCTGAGTACAATATTCGCAATTCGGAGCCGTCCAGGAAGGCCCGCTCTCCGGATTGGGGAAGGGTCAGGGTAGTCTACGATTCAAAGCCTGAATGGATGAATACGCTCTCGTGCCGTTTCTATGTGCTCATGCTTACCAAGGATAAAGATGCGGAGACACCGTATTCACTTCTTGAGGGCGATGTTACATACACTGATGTCGGCGATGGCAAGGATCACATGAGCGAGATGTACCTGCATCCTCGCACGATCGCGAAGCTGGGCGATATCGTTGCCGTTGCCATTGAAATAACATACGGTACTGAAACAGTGTGGAAGTCGGACGAGAGTCCTCAGGCCCGTCTGGCCGATGGGCAGTGGTGGAAGTCGCAGGAGATCCGGAACAGTGACCAGGTCACATTACGCTCCGGCTTGCTTCTGAACCGCGGGGAAACACCTTTTGCCTACGTGAACTACTGGGATTTTGAGACCATCCGCCGTTGATGCGGCAGGGACCAACATGCCGAATGATATTATCAGCCTGGATATCGGCGCAAGTCAGCTGACGATCGCCTTGTTTGAGCAGCTGAAGCCGATGGGCCTGAAGCTGCTCAAGTATGCAATCGCTCCGCTCGGAGTTGATCCGGGTGACGAGTTGGATACTTCGGCGTATATCGTATCGGCTGTCCGCGAGATGATGAGGGAGCAGGACATCAAACCCGGCCCCGTCTTACTGTCGGTTTCGGGCAAGGATGTGTTCCCGCGTTTTATCAAGCTTCCCCCGGCTGCCCACGATAAGGTCGACCAGATAGTTCAGTATGAAGCCCAGCAGAATGTGCCATTTCCGATAAACGAGGTGGTGTGGGATTATCAGCTGATCGACAGCTCCGACGGTTCTCAGAGCGTGATGCTTGTTGCCATGAAGACGGACGTGGTGAAGAAGATCACTGATTGTGTCGAGGCAGCCGGGCTGGATCCGGAAGTCGTGGATGTTGCGCCACTGGCGTTATATAACCTCGTGCGGTTCAACTACGGCGAGCTCGATACCTGCACGCTCGTGATGGACATGGGGGCCAGAACAACCAACCTGATCTTTATTGAGAAGGAACGGTGCTTTACCCGGAGTATTCCGATAGCCGGCAACACGATCACGCAGGAGCTCATGAAGGAGTTCGAGATTCCCTTCAAGGATGCCGAGGAACTCAAGCTTGCGCATGCCTTCGTGGCTTTTGGCGGGGCCGTAGACGGCGCAGAGAGTCACGTTGTCAACCGGGTATCGAAGACGGTACGAAGCGTAATGACGCGGCTTCATGCTGAAGTGAGCCGTTCCATCAATTTCTATCGCAGTCAGCAGAATGGAAGGAAGCCATCACTTCTACTGCTTTGCGGAGGCACATGCGTAATGCCGCAGACGGACACCTTCCTTCGTGAGAAACTCGGGCTGGATGTTGAGTTCTTGAATCCGTTCGAGCGCATCACCGTATCAAACAGTATTCCCTCTGAGGATGTTGCGACTAAAATACACCTGCTTGGCGAGGTGACCGGGGTGGCATTGAGAAAGCTGTTCTCCTGTCCGATGGAGATTAATCTCATGCCGCAGCATCTTGTGGCGCGCAAGCTGTTCAAATCAAAGATTCCTTTTCTTATTGCTGTCGCGGTCGGGCTCGTGCTGACGGTCTCTGTCTGGTGGTATTATTTCCTGCGACTCAGGGTGACATCCGAACGCAATCTGGCAAAGATTGAGCAGGGGTCGGTGGCCTTCGATATGGTCCAGGGACAGTTGGATCAATACATGTCCGAGGCGCTTGTGGTTCAAAAGAAGGCAGAGAGACTGCTTTATCTTGTAAGCGCTCGCACTCAATGGATGGAGATCCTGGATGACCTTAAGAGCAGAACAGTTGAGGGAATGTGGATCTCTTCCGTGAACCCCGTGCTTGAGACGCGCGAGGGCAAGCAGTTCGTCGGCCAACTCCGGATTACCGGCGTAGGATTCGTCGACAAAGTGCCCGACGCTGCGACGGTCGGTGAATTCGGCAATGCCCTGAAGACCAGCTCTTTCTTTACAGACGATGTTGACGTTGAGCGGATCGTGACTGCGAATGAGTACAGCCTGGGCTTTACAATACGCGCAGCGTTGAAGAACCCGATGGAGCTGTAGGATCTTAGAATCGTGAGACGCAAAACAAAGATAGCCCTGACGGTTGTCCTGTCTGTGGAAGTTGTTGTGCTGGCGCTGATCGGGATTCTACTGCTTAGAGAACGGGCCAAACTGGGCTCTTCCTCGAGCGGGCTGAACCTTGCGTGGTCTGCACTGGAATCGATCTATCACAGGAATCCTTTCCCGGAACAGGCAAACGTCGATGCGATCCTGCAGAATCGTGACGATTACCAGAAGGAAATGAAGTCGTTGCTGGATAGCATGAGGAAAAGGCAGGTGCAGGAACCGAAGGAGGGTGGATCGCCCCTGCAGTGGTTAGCAAGCTTGAACAAGATGCAGAGCGATCTGCGAACGGAAGCGTCAGGATCGAAGATTGTGTTGCCAGAAAGGTTCGCGTTCAGTTTTCAGTCGTACGATGATGGTCGACCGCCCTCTCGAAATGCCGTGCCGCGACTTACCAAGCAGCTGAGGATGGTGGAACAGTTGTGCTCTCTTCTGTATAAAGCTGGCATCAAGGAATTGGTTGCAATCAAACGTGAGGAGTTCGAATCGACATCCAGGCCAAGAGGCAGGACTGAAGCAACTGCTGTTGCGGAAGGCGCGGAGTCCGAGGTTGATATTTTCGAGAGCATCTATGCGAGGGAACGGTTTATCTTCGAGTTCGGTACCAAGGAGGCAGCCTTGGTCGAGTCCCTGAACGCTATTGCCAGGGATCCGATGTTTATTGTCGTTGCAAACATGGAAATAACCGCCAGTTCGGACGTTGTCCAGGAGACCGAGGCTAAGGTGGATCCCCGTGCTCGCTGGGCCAGAAGGGCGCGCGGTGGC
>SPBP01000291.1 GCA_004525935.1 Lentisphaerales bacterium
GTGGTCCATCATCTCCACCAGCATGATGCGGAACTGCTGGAAAGAATACCGCCACTCGCGATCCCAGTGGGTGTGCGAAATGACATGCATCGTACACGCCTTCTTCGCGGCAGTGCTCATCGTAATTGTGCTCCTTCGGAATACCTCTCAGAAGAAACCAACTGATAGGAAATTCCTTTCTCCCCACGAGCGCCCTGCTCGACCCGGGTGCGACAATCTCCAGTTCATGACGGAAAATTACCAGCCGGACGGCAAGGATTCAACACAAGAATGTCGGGGTCGCTACAAAGAGTGCATCCGAATGCTCAACGGTCTTGACAAATCACTGGAGAAGCGCCCGCCGGAGTCCGAGCGCCGGGATCTCTGACCTCTGATCTCTCATTTCGCAGAACTCTTTGAGCTTTCGCTGGCGCGATTTAAGCACGACCCCGAGAACCCCCACTCTGACGTGAGAGTCACCGTTTCCGGAACGTGCCCTTTCCGATGCGGCGGGCGAAGGCGAGGTAGAGGAGGTAGAAGCCGATGAGGAGGAGACAACGCTTGTAGTGGCTCCGCTTGAACCAGTGTTTCAGGTTTCTGACGACATAGGACCAATTGTAGTACTCGCGGTACATCCGGATGATGTTGGCCTCTACCCGGGCGGGCTGCAGGCGGCGAGGCGCGAAGTTGAGAGCCAGTGGGTTTGAGCCGGGTCTTGCGCCCCGATCGATCCGCCCCTCCTTCACGAGTCTGTCGAACAGGCACGTGCCCTTGTAGGGCATGAGTGTGATGAAGAGCGGGACCTCGATCCCTGTCTCTCGACAGAACGCCAGGGTGTCGTCGTAGACGGACTCCTTGTCCGCGTCGTAGCCGATGGTGAACGTGCCGATCACGAGGATGCCACGGTCGCGTACACGTTGGATCAGGGCCGGGTAACGGCTGGTTTCCAGCTCCTTGCCGGCTTCCTGCAGAGCGGCTTGGTTGATGCTCTCGAACCCGAACAACGCGGCGAAGCACCCGCTTTCCGCCATCAGGCCCAACAACTCCTCGTCTTCCGCGATATCGATGCACATCTGGGATGCCCATCGGATTTTGAGCGGGATCAATGCGTTGAGAAGTTTCTTGGCATAGGCGCGGTCGCCGAAGAAGTTGTCGTCGGTGAATCCGAACGTGTTCCGTTTCAAGTGGCGCTGCACCGACTGGACTTCCTGGATCACGGATTCGATGGATCGGTGTCGGATCCGGCGCCCATAGGTGCTGGCGACGACGCAGAATTCACAGTCGTTGGGACAGCCGCGCGTCGTTTGGATGATGGAGATGAAGGGGTATTTGCGGCGGTAGTTGGTGATGACGGAGCGGTCGATTTCGACCTCGAACGCCGGCGGTTCCTCGGCGCGATATTCCGGCTTCAGTTCGCCGTTGGCGAAGTCGTTCAGGAGTGCGGGCCAGACGGACTCGGCTTCTCCGACCACGATGGAATCGGCGTGTTCTTTGGCTTCCTTCGGGGCGAGGGTCACGTGCGCGCCGCCGAGCACGACGGGGATTCCGAGCTGCCGGTAGCGGCGGGCTATGTCGTAGGCGGAATCGCTGACGGGCGTGACGACCGTGATGCCGACCAGTGCGCTGTCCGGGTCGATGATGGCGTTCTTCTCACCTTTGAGGGCGCCGTCGATTATCCGGAGATCATATCGGTCGCGTGGTGTCAGCGAGGCGAGCACGAGCAGCGAGAGCGGCTCGATGCTGAACGGCATGTCGGGGTAAGTGGAGTCGGTGACCGGCGGCTGGATCAGAGTGATTTGCGGCTTCATATTGGCGATTGATTATTGTCTATCGACGATTGTCGATTGTACACAAGAATTGACCGGCATCAAAACTCCAATTCTTTTACGCGGCACAGGGCTTCGGTTACGAAGATGGCCGGGTACAGGTCTTGATGGTACCAGAGCCGGTCGAAATAGAGGCCGATGGGGCCGGGCGTGAAGCGCGTGTTCTTTGGGTCTTTGGCGTTGAGTGTGAGTTTCTGGATCAGGGACTTTGCGCCGGCCAGCACGGCGGTGGTATGGCCGGTGCCGGCCAGCGCGCTCAGGGCCATGGCGGATTCCTCAATGGCGGATGGGAGCCCTTTGCGTGCGCCCCAGCCCCAGTCTTCGTTTTGGGATTGGGCGAGGAATCGGCAGCCGTTCTCGATCATTTGTTGGACCCCGTCAGGATCGGTGCTTTGGAGGCCCCTGAGTGAGAGGAGAGCTCGTGCGGTCCCGTAGACGGGGTTTTCTTCCGTGTCGTCGAGTTGTGTTCCGAACCAGAGCGGGAGCCAGGCGCCGTTGGGTGTTTGTGCGCGGCGCAGGTACCTGACGCATTTGTCCATGGCTCTGCTCATGCGGGCCCGGGTGTCTGCGGTTGCGGATGGGATCCAGCGGTGGAACGCGAGTAATGTGGCGGCGGTGATGTCCGGACAGCTTCTGTCGAAGGGCAGTTTGCCCCAGCCGCGACAGAAGGTGGGGATGCCGCCGTCCACGTTTTGGAGGGTTGTCAACCAGACGAGTGCCTTTTCCGCGGCGGTTCGAGTTTTCTGGTCGAGTTCGCCGAGCAGGGGCAGGGCGATCAGGACGCTGGCCGTGTCGTCGCCGTCCGGGATGCTGCCGGGCAGATCTGTCCAGCCCCATCCGCCGGGTTCGGCGTGTGTCATGGGATGCGGTCGTTTGTGCTGCTGGTCGAGGAACCATTTCTTGAGACTTGCGCGCTGCGGATTGGTGAGCGGAATTCCGTACCGTGTCGAGTGGAGTGCCCTGATCGAGAGGGATGTGAGCCATGTGGCGACGTTTGTATCGATGGGCCAGCTCCCATCCTCGCGGATATGCGAGGCAATGAATGCGGCGCCTTTCTTCACGATCGGGTGCGCGGCGTGTCCGGCGCCGCACAGGCCCATAACGATGAACCCGGTGAGCACGACCGAGTCCTGGTATCCGCCGTGCGACGGCTGCATGCTCTCGAGCATGCGTAGGGCCGGCTGGGCCAGCAGGTCTCTGAACTTGCGGAGAGGACCTGTTCTTGTCGGGCGATGGTGGTGGACCAGGAGTCCCATTGAGAGCAGGGCGGGGATGGCGTAGCTGACGACTGTGAACCGGGTCCAGCGATAGAGTGACTGCGGGACAAATGCGAGTTCGAGAGGCAGTTGCCGGACCAGGCGGTAGCTTTCGAGGCCGAGCCGGTCGGCCTGTGCGCACATGGCGAGAATGGGCACGCTGAACGTGTTGTCGTTGCCGTAGCGGTTTTGCACGCAGCGCGCGAGATCTTCGGGCGCGAGCCCGCCTGCATGGTGCCGCAGCCATGTTTCCGCGGCGTGCACGGTTTTGGCGGCGGTCTTTGTTTCTTGGTCGAGCGACAGGGCTGCCCAGCACAGGATGGTGGCGCTGACGTTGCTGGGGCTGGTGTTTGTGTCGCCCCACGCGCCGTCCTCGTTGACGTTCTTGGTGATCCAGCGCAGGCCTTTCTTGATGAGGGCGGCGTGTTCGGATGGGTCGGCCTGGGCCAGCGCGAAGACTGCCACGGCATTGGCCAGTGCGCTGCTCGACATGCGGCCCTCCCAGAAGCCGCGGTCGTTCATTTCGACGAGCAGGGCGTTGCGCGCGGCGGTGAGTGCGGTGTCGAGTTCGGTGAGTGTGATCGTCTTTTTCATCGTGTCCTATGGAGCAGAGTCTAATTGGGGTCAAGGACAGGGTCAAGGACAGGGTCAGAGGACAGGGTCAGAGGACAGGGTTAGTCCTCGTA
>SPBP01000184.1 GCA_004525935.1 Lentisphaerales bacterium
ACCGGACCGAGCTATTCAAGGAAGAGACTGTTGCCAGGTTCGGCGCTCATTATCGGCAACTACTTGAGCAGGCAGCCGAGAATCCGGCCCAGCCCGTGTGGAGTATCAAGTACATTCCGGATGACGAGATGACCAGAATACTTGTGGAGTTCAACAAGGCAGGAGGTCCCGACCTCCCGGCGGAGGCGATTGATGCCGTCTCACAGACTGAGGCTGAGGCAGGCCAATGTGCGTACGTGCTCGATACAGAAATGCAACCGGTCGCCATTGGAATTGCCGGTGAACTCTATACGGCGGCACCCGTGCCGGACGGTCCCGGGATGCCGGGTGACTGTATGGGTTGGCGATCAGGCAGAACATTGAAACCCACCGGCTACATGGCCAGGTGGACTGCTCACGGCAGGCTGGAAGACCTGGGCACCGTGGATCAACAGGTGTGGATTCGCGGGATCCGGGTCCGAACCGACGATGTTTGCACCGTGTTGAAGAGGCATCCGTGTGTGGCTGATTGTGCTGTCGCCGGGTGGCAGGGCCGACACAAACTTGTGAGACTGATAGCTTATATTGTCCCGCTCGGCAGGCGACCTGATGTTGCCGAATTGCGCACCTACCTTGCCGCGCACCTGCCGGAGTACATGGCGCCGTCGTTCCTTCTATTCAAAGAAAAGCTTCCCGACGGACCCGACGGCAAACCAGATTGCCGCGCACTCCTAAACGATCCCGACCTCAACACGCAGCTTGAACGTGACTACTTCACCCCCCGCACTCCGACACAGGAGAAGCTTATGGGTGTCTGGTCGGAAGTGTTCGGGCATGGTCTCATAGGGGTTCACGACAATTTCTTTGCGCTCGGCGGGCATTCTCTGCAGGCGGTGGATCTGAGCATGAGGATATCGAAGGAATTTGACATGGAGCTTCCGTTACGTGCACTTCTGGAATCGCCCACGATTATCGAACTGGCCGATCGCATAGATCATGCCGCGAAGTCGGGCAGCTCGCGGGTTGCCGGGGATGATGGAATTGGAATCAAACTGGTTGTCCCGATGCGGGAGCGTGGCGACGGAGTACCCGTTGTCTGTGTTCATCCTGCAGGCGGCCGTGTACATGTATACCGGCAGCTGGTTGATGCAATGCCCGGAATCGGCCCGGTGTTTGCGGTTCAGTCGCGGGGCCTCGCAACGCCTGCGGACGAATTCCGGCATCTTTCCGAAGCGGCGGATTATTATGCAACAGAGATTCGCAACACTATTGGGGACCGGCCCTGCCATCTGCTCGGCTGGTCGAGTGGCGGCATCTTCGCATTATCGATCGCGGAGACCATGCAGCGGCTCGGCCGGTCCGTGAAGAGCGTGATACTGATCGACAGCTTTCTTCAGGGCGATACGGAGAATACTTACCCGGAATTTGAAGCAGGCCTCCGGCTGGTTCTGAAGATGCCGGGGCCTTTCGGTGATCTGTGGAGCGGGGCAATGGCCAGACTGGGGCAGAGGGTTGCGCGCGATTGGGCAATGGATCTTTACAGGCGTGTCATTCAATTGCCAATCGATCAGCGTGCTTCGCACCTGGTCGAAGCCCTGAAGAGCCGGGTTTTCGGGCTTGTCCCCATTCCAACCGATGTGCTTGAGCGCCAGATGGATCTGCTGGTTCTGCACGAGTCGTGGCTGCGAGAATTCGAGATATGCGGCTTCTCCGGGGAAGTGACTGCATTCTGGGCTGCGGACAATGCCGGCTATCCCAGAACGGACTGGGAGAAGGTGATGGACGGTCCGATTCACAGTCAGACCGTGCCCGGCGACCATTTTGGCATGTTGACGCCACCGGCCGTATCGGAGCTGGCGGACAGGCTTGGCGAAGTACTTGTCGGGAAGCAATCATGACCACAGAGCCGGTCTATCTTCACGCCGCATCCGAGGTTGGGCCTCTGGAGTCCTGCGGGATGATTCATGTCTGGCATGCGATGCTGGACAGCGCTTTTGCCGGGCGCCGGGAATACTTTGAGGGGCTGCTTTCCCCCGATGAGCATGAAAGGGCGGGACGTTATCACTTCGAGAAGGACAGGAATCGCTTTGTCGCGGCCCGCGCGATACTCCGCACACTGATTGAGGGCTATTCCGGACTGGATGCGCGAAGGATCACGTTCAAGTACAACCGGTACGGCAAGCCCTTGCTTGAATCGGACGATGGGCAGGATCTGGTTTTCAACGTCTCGCATTCCGGCGAGCGAGCATTATATGTTTTCGCGCGCGGCATGCCGGTCGGAGTGGACCTTGAGCGGTTGAGATCAGACGTGGACCATTCACAAATCGCCCGTCGCTTCTTCACTGCCGACGAGACGTCCGTGCTGGAGAAGTTGCCCGAGGAGCAGAGGCTTGATGCGTTCTTCAACGGGTGGACCCGCAAGGAGGCGTTGATCAAGGCAATGGGGCAGGGCCTCGCGTTCGGACTGAACAGTTTCGATGTCTCCCTGCGACCCGGAGAGCCGCCGGTGCTGCTTCGTACCCGCTACGACGAGGACGACGTGGAACACTGGGCCATCGGAGATATTCCGGTCGAGTCCGGCTACAAAGCCGCTTTTGCGGCACGCGGGCAGGATCTCAACGTGCTCTTTTACGTCTTCGACCCGGACCAGGCCGGGACTGTGTATCCGTAACGATCGATCGAGTCTCCGCAATCCTGCATGATCCTGTCCCTGAGCTCCGGGCTGAGTTCGTAGCTTGCCACCCGGTGATCTGCGACACTCGCGAGGTAACTATCAATGGCCGGCAAGGCCTGGCCGAATTCAGCCATGCCGAGGCCCTCATATAACGCTTTCATCTCGGCTCGGGGACCGGTCACAAGGTTTTCGTATCGCATTTCGTGCAGGTTCCCGGGCGGAATCAGGGCTCGCGTCTGATCGAATCGTCGGTGCAGAAGAGTCAGGAGGTCGGTTACCCCTTCCTTGAGCCCGGCAAGATCCGGTTTCTGCAGCGAAAATGCGTCGGGCAACATGTTCAGCATGCGAATCATCGAGGGTACAACTTCGTACGGGTTGCGGACTATATGGACGAACTGGGCGTTGGGAAAGAGTTCAAGCAGCTTGCGGATCCTGAAGGTGTGCACCGGTGATTTCAGGATCAACCTGCCCGGTCGCAGAACAATCAGGCGCTTCAGAAAGTCCATGAAGACACATTGCCACCGCCTCATTTCACGGAGAGAAAGGCGTTCGGGATACATGTAATCAGTGTAATGCGACCGGCCGGAAGGGAAGGCAAAGCCCAGATAGGGTGACGGTGCATCCTGCATGCACAGGGCAAATTCATCTTCCTGCGGCCGATCGATACCGGCCTTGGCGTCGTCAATCAACCGGGTAGAAGGCACCAGTCGTTTCAGCATGGGCGCTGCAAGCCGTTCGGTAAGCAGGAAGTGGCACGGGTTAAGGCACTCGTAGGTTGTGGCATAGGAATGACGCGGGTCGGAACACAGGAGTTCGTGCAGAAACGTGGTGCCGCTCCGCCAGTGCCCGATAATGAACAACGGGTGCGGTTCTATCGCGGTCCTCCTGATCCGCGATCCGTATATGACCCGTTCAAGCGGCCGCAGCAACGCGTGGTAGATCGTTGCGATGGTTATTGCGAAAGCGAGGGGGATCTTTCGCGGATCGAGTTTGAATCGATTTCGGATCAGGGCCCGGAACCATGCGCGGGGTCCAAAGCCGAGCCATAGGCTGAGAGGGGGAGTCTTCACGGTCCCCCCAAAAAAAGAATCAGCACGGGTAACCGTGCTGATTCTTTTTGTCTTTGATTCATTAGATCGGAGAGGGCTCTTATGAGCCCCGGCCGACAGGCTTTCCAGACTACGCCCTGCTGAACTCGGCGATGACCGTGGAGCCCTCTGCGCTCGTGCTTAGGGAAAGAGTGGAACCGGAGATCGAGTATGTTGCCGACTGGGTATCACCCTCTGAAGTCAGGGTCAGCGAGTTGCCCGCGGCAACCCATGTTCCAGTGAAGGTGCCACCATCGCCCAGCACGTTCCCGGATGCAGTGAAGGTGCCGTTGGCGTTGAAAGTGATCGAGCCGGAATAGCCCATCGCGGTCGTGACGGTCAGAGTTCCGACGTAAGGACTGTTTATGTCCGCTTTCACGAACGTCCATGATCCGACAAGCCCCACCGTGCCGCTGCCGTCGCCGTCGCTGCCGCCGCAACCAACGATAAGCGCCAAGCCGACAACTATTACTGCCAATGTTCTGAGTTTCATCTGTAGTCCTTTCCTTGAGTTTTGACGTCCCGGGCCGGACCCCCCGACCCGCTTGCTGCATGTGCTCTAATCGACATTCTGCTGGACCGTTTGAAAGGCGGCAATTTACCGCCGTGGGTCCACTATTGCAACAAAAAAAGTCCCGTATGCACCGCATAATCGCCCAAGTATAGACGAATCGGCTTACTGAAGTGTGCCCGGGATCCGTCTGTAGACGGCGCAACTATGTGACAGTAACGGACTTGGCCAGGTTGCGTGGCTTGTCGATAGGAAGACCCAGCTCGACGCCGATGTGGTAGCTCAAAAGGTGCCCGAACAGGCATGCATGAATCCCGAACTCGAACCTGTCGCTGTGCGCCAGGTTGACGTCGCCTTTCCCGACATTCGAAACGATAATCGTGCGACCTCCGCGTGCGGCAACCTCGTGCGCGCTTGCCAGCATGGCTGCATCGTTGTCGGGTACCAGGCAGATGACTGGCACGCCGGCTTCTATCAGGGCGAGTGTCCCATGTTTCAGTTCACCGGCCATCATTCCCTCGGCGTGGATATAGTCGATCTCCTTCAGCTTCAACGCAATTTCCCGAGCCATGGGATATGCCTCGCCACGACCGAGCACGTAGATGTCCGGTGCGTCTTTCAATTCATGGGCCAGGCGCCTGCATACCGGGTCCAGCGTCTCGAGCGTTGTCTTTATCCTGTCCGGGATCCCGTCGGAATCAGTCTCGTATCCGAGTTGCTCCGCGAGCGCTATAAGAGTTATTACCTGGTTCGTAAAAGCCTTCGTTGAGGCGACACATATTTCGGGGCCGGCAAGCAGGTTCAACGTGACGTCCGACAGGCGCTGAACAGTCGAATAGGGAACATTGACGATGGAACCCGTCTTCGCACCGGTCTTACGGATCTGCTTGAGTGGCAGTATGACGTCCATTGTCTCGCCGCTCTGGCTGAGAGCTATGACAAGCGTCTTGTTGTCCACGAGTATGAACGTTTCGAACTCCGACGCTATAACCGTGTGCGCTTCATGTCCCAGCTTGCTCAACAGTATGGCGCCTATTAGCGAGGCGTGATAGGACGTGCCGCACGATATGAAGACCGTGCGCGATGCTTTTTTCATCAGGCCCGCGAAGGCCTGGAGTTCATTGGCCTGCGTG
>SPBP01000049.1 GCA_004525935.1 Lentisphaerales bacterium
AGTCGTCCCGGATATAGACAGGAATGCGTTGCAGCGGTGCCTCGGTCTGTATTTCGGTCCCCCCGTCCTGCTGCTCATCCGTCCACGCATTCCGCCATGATGCGCCGATTGGAAGATACACTTTGCGTGTTCGCGAACCATCACTGTAAAAAGTTCGCGGCCGACATCCATTTGAGGAGGTCAAACAGGAGGTGGAGGTCGCTGTTCAGACTGAAAGCCGACGTGGCTCAGAGTATCTTGAGCTTAGGCAGGTCCTGAATATCGATTGACCCCACGAGGCGACCATTGGCGTCAACTACAGGAATGTCGTCGATGCTCTTTTCTTCATAGAGCCGGAGTACCTCTGCCGCCAGTTGTGTATCGCGCACGGTGACAGGAGAGCAGGTCATGATTTCGCTGACTTTCCTTGAAAGGGTTTCCGGGTCGCGCGAAAGGCCGCGTCTGAGGTCACCGTCACTAAGGAGGCCGATCAAGCGGCGATCGGAATCTACGACCAGCGCCGATCCTGATCTTGCACTGGTCATTGCCAGTACTGCCTCCCTGACGCCGGTTTCGGGTGATACGGTCGCCAGTCTGTCTCCGGTTCTCATGATATCTGCCGCCTTCATCAGCAAGCTTCGCCCGATCGCGCCACCCGGATGTAGCATGGCGTAGTCTTCTTTTCTGAAACCGCGCGCTTCGAGGATGACCATGGCGAGTGCATCGCCGATTGCCATGGCAGCGGTTGTGCTTGCAGTAGGCGCCATATTGAACGGACATGCCTCGCGGTCGACACTCGCGTCGATTACTGCATCGCTGTGTGCGGCGAGCTGGCTGTCGGTGTTGCTGGTGACGGACACGATGACAACGCCTGCACGCTTGACAATGGGGATGAGGCCTAAGATTTCTTCTGAAGCGCCGCTATAGCTGAGAACGAGCAGTGTGTCTCCAGGGGAAAGGACCCCGAGGTCGCCGTGCATGGCCTGGACAGGATTCAGAACCACGCTGGTTGACCCTGTGCTGGCAAGCGTTGCGGATATCTTCTGGGCGACATGGAGGTTCTTGCCGATCCCCGTTACTACGATCTTGCCGCGCTTCTTCAAGCACTCAAGCATAAGATCCACAGCCTTGCTGAACCCGCCGCCAAGCGCGCCGCGTACCTTGCGCAATCCTTCAATCTCAATGTCGATTACTTCTCGTGCCCGGTCTTCGCAGTTCACGCGACTCTCCTTAATAATCAACGGGCTGTTTATCATGGGGCTGGGGCAGAGTCAATGCGTACCCATCACGAGGAATGTGCATTTTCGAATTTGAGCACTGGCGGCGAAGAATTGGCTATGATAGTATATACAGATTGGAGTGGTCTTGAACGTAATCGGCGGACAGCGAACGGGAGAATGGGATGAAGGTCTACATCAACGGCAAATTGTTGCCGGAGAAGAACGCCAAGATATCGGTTTTTGATCACGGTCTATTGTATGGAGACGGTATTTTCGAGGGGATACGGGTCTATGATGGTGTCGTCTCGCTGCTCGAAGAGCACATTGACCGGTTGAACAGGTCTGCCAAGGCGATTGCACTTGAGATGCCCATGACGAAGCAGGCGATGATCAGGGCGGTTGTCCGGACCTGCCGGGAGAATCACACATCGAACGGATATGTCCGACTTGTCATTACGCGCGGCGTGGGTACGCTGGGCCTCAATCCTTATCTTTGCAGCAAGCCGCAGGTCATTATTATTGCGGCGAGCATCCAGCTCTATCCGAAGAAGCTATATGATCACGGTCTCGAGATTGTCACGGTTGGCACGATTCGGAACAACCCGGAATCCATAAACCCGGCCATCAAGAGCCTGAACTATCTCAACAACATTCTTGGCAAGATAGAAGCAATTAATTCGGGCGTGATGGAAGCGCTCATGCTGAACATTCAGGGCTTTGTCGCCGAGGCCACGGGCGACAACGTGTTTGCTCTTATCGGTAACGAACTTGTTACGCCGCCGGCAAGCGAAGGGGCGCTTGTGGGCATTACACGCAATTCCGTTATGCGCATCGCTGAGGAATGCGGTTACGACGTGAGGGAAAGACGGATGACGCGATATGACCTTTACACGGCCGATGAGGTGTTTCTGACCGGCACTGCTGCCGAAGTGATCGGAGTCGTCAAGATCGACAGGCGAAAAATAGGAAACGGCCGGCCGGGCCCTGTCACGCGGAAGCTTGCGCGACGTTTTCGCAAGTACGCGAGCACGACGGGTGTGCCCTTGCTACAGGGCCGGTGATGCACGGTAGGACACGGGGGTGATATGCTTTGCGAATCCTGCGGTGAATATGAAGCTAATGTGCACCTTTCACACGAAGTGAATGGCGTGGTGCGGAAGGTTAACCTGTGCGAAGAATGCGCGGAGAAGAGCGGTATTAGTATGCAGGGACCTTTGTCGATCGCCGACATTCTCTCGAATCTGGGACCTGAGGACGACGAATCCCTGGAGGACAGATCGAAGAGTTGTTCTTTTTGCAGGATAACTCTCGGCGAATTCAAACGGACGTCCCGGCTCGGTTGCCCGGTGTGCTACGAGTCGTTCAAGAAGGAAACAGAGACGGTTGTTGACGGCTATCAGCATGCTTCAAAACACGCCGGCAAGATGCCCGCACATTATGCAGCAAACCGTGAAAAGGAGGCTGTGCTGGATCCATTGCGGCGCACGCTTCAAGAGGCAATTGCAGCAGAACAGTATGAAGAGGCCGCCCGTATTCGCGACGAGATCAGGCTAGAAGAAACAAAGGGTTGAATTCCGGGAGATCGATCTTGAAGAGCGCAGGTATTGATGAACTTGTTGCGCGACCCAGTGCGTGGTTGGGTGACGGCAAGAGAAGTGGCATTGTTGTCAGTTGCAGGGTGCGCGTAGCCAGGAACGTGCATGGAGAGTCCTTTCCATGTTGGATGCAGGAGCCGGACAGGATCAGGTTGTGGAAGAAGCTCAGCGCCAGTCTGGCCGAGCTGCCATCGATGGTTGATCCGCTTGTGTTCGAGATGGGAGAGCTGCAGTGGTGCGACAAGCAGGTCCTGAAGGAGCGACATCTCATTAGCGTCGAAGAGTGTGAGAAGGGCGCGGGCAGCGGAGTTGTCCTGAGGGGCGACGAATCCATGTCGGTCATGGTGAACGAGGAAGATCACCTGAGGATTCAAGCCATGTCACCGGGCTCTAATCTGGAGCGACTATGGAAGCTTGTTGACAGGGCAGACACCGAATTGGAGCGGGTTGTCAGGTATGCCTTCTCGGAAAAGCTGGGGTATCTCACGGCCTGTCCGAGCAATGTCGGCACCGGCCTTCGCGCAAGCGTGATGCTGCACCTGCCAGGTCTGGGGCTTTTGAACGAGACTGAGCCGGTAACGAAAGGGCTTGTCAGGATCGGGTTTGCGGTGCGCGGCCTGCTTGGTGAAGGTTCGGATGCATCCGGGAACATGTTCCAGATATCCAACCAGCGGACGTTGGGCGAGTGTGAAGCCGACATCATCAATCGACTGAGCGAAGCAGTAGCTGAGATCGTGGGGCATGAGAAGAACGCGCGCGCACGTCTTATCGAGCAGCGGAGGGAATACGTCGGCGATTTCGTCGGACGTTCTGTGGGGATTCTGACGAATGCCCACCTGTTATCGTCGCGAGAGCTGCTTGATCTGCTCTCCGGCCTGCGACTCGGCCGCGATTTGGGCATGATTCGCAATATTGCGACGTCGACGATGTATGAGTTGATCCTCTTGACACAGCCCGGGCACATGCTGAAGATTACTGCGAAGGATCTTACTCCCGAGAAGCGGGACGAGATGCGTGCGCAGCTTGTCCGGAGCAGGCTTGCCGGAATGACGGCGCAGGTTTAGTGCGGGTGATCTTGATGCGGGTGGGCAGGAACAGAGGCGGGGTACCGTCAGGTCCAGACGAGGAGTCACTTCTCTGGATTGTCTGGCGCGGTTAGCTGTTAATGCAGACTGGAGACAAGTGAAGTAATGAACAACTTTTCAAATTTCACACCAAGAGCGCAGAAGGTGATCGAGCTAGGCAGGCAGGAGGCCGATCGGTTTAACCACGCCTACATCGGGACCGAGCACCTTTTGCTTGGGATCATAGCCCTTAGCGAAGGTGTTGCCGTTGCCGTACTTGAGCAGATGGATGTTTCTCTTGAGAACGTGCGTCTGGAAGTTGAAAAGATGGTCGGGACCGGACCCGAGACGAAGACCGTCGGGAATGTTCCGTTCACCCCGCGCACGAAGAAGGTTCTGCAGTTTGCAATGGCCGAGGCACGCGAGATGAACTCTTACGTGGGCACCGAACATCTGTTGTTGGGTCTCCTGAGGGAAGGGGAGGGTGTCGCGGCGCAGGTGCTCAGGAACCTCGGTGTTGACTTGGATGCCGTACGAATGGCTGTTCGCAGGGAGATCGATCCGGGCAACGAACCGATTGACGAGGAGCAGGACGCGATGGCCGGGCAGGCGGTCGAGCAGGGAGCCAGGGGCAAGACCCCGGCACTGAAGGCATTCGGTCGGAATTTGACTGAGATGGCGAGACAGGGCGACCTTGATCCGGTAATTGGTCGGAAGAAGGAGTTGGAGCGGGTCGTCCAGATTCTTTGCAGGCGCACCAAAAACAACCCGGTACTCCTGGGTGAAGCCGGCGTGGGAAAGACAGCAATTGCTGAAGGGCTGGCCCAGATGATTGCGTCTGGCGATATTCCTGAGAGCATGTTGAACAAGCGCGTGATAACGCTGGATCTCGCGCTGATGGTGGCTGGCACCAAGTACCGGGGCCAATTTGAGGAGCGCATCAAAGCGGTTCTCGAGGAAATTCGCAGAGAGAAGAACGTCATTCTTTTTGTCGATGAGCTTCACACTATCGTTGGCGCCGGTTCAGCGGAAGGTGCCATGGACGCATCCAACATCATCAAGCCTGCTCTTGCCCGCGGTGAGCTGCAGTGTGTTGGAGCTACTACTCTTGACGAATACAGGAAGTACATAGAGAAAGATGCCGCGCTGGAACGGCGCTTCCAAGCTGTCCGGGTCGAGGAGCCGACGAAAGATCAGGCCGTTGAGATCCTGCGGGGGATCAAAAACAAGTACGAATCGCATCATGGCGTTGAATACACTGACGAAGCTATCGAGGAAGCTGTATTTCTGTCTGCCCGTTACATCAGCGGTCGGTTTCTGCCGGACAAGGCTATAGATACAATAGACGAAGCCGGCGCCCGGTCTCGTATCAGTGCAACAACGCGTTCGCCCGAATTGCGCGCACGTGAGGCTGAAATTGACAAACTCAGACTGCAGAAAGAGGGCGCTATCAAGGAGCAGCGGTTCGAAGAAGCTGCACAGATGCGGGATCTGGAACGAACTGCTCGCAAGGACCTGGACGAGCAAATAAAGATCTGGCACGAAGAGAACAGCAAGACGCGAATAGTTGTTGCAGAGGAGGACATCAGGGCAATTGTGTCGAAGTGGACGGGTGTGCCGCTAACCAAGATGGCCGGGGCCGAACTGGAACGCCTGCTGAACGTGGAGAAGGAACTGGAACGCAGGGTCGTGGGTCAGCCTCAAGCCATAAAGCTGATCTGCAATGCATTGCGCAGGTCGCGAGCGGAACTCCGTGATGCTGTTCGGCCGATAGGTTCGTTCATGTTCCTAGGTCCGACAGGGGTTGGCAAGAGCCTCCTGGGAAAGACCATTGCCGAACTGTTGTTCGATGATGCGGAGGCCCTGATCCAGATAGACATGTCCGAGTACATGGAGAAGTTCAACGTTTCGCGCCTTCTGGGTTCACCGCCGGGTTACGTAGGTCATGGTGAAGGCGGGCAGCTTACAGAAAGGGTGCGGCGGCGTCCGTATTCGGTTGTGCTGTTCGACGAAGTTGAAAAAGCCCACCCGGACATCATGCACACGCTCTTGCAGGTACTGGAAGAAGGCAGCATCACCGACAGCATGGGCAGAAAGGTGGATTTCAGGAACACGGTCATTATTCTTACCTCTAATCTTGGCGGCAAGCTTGCGACCGGCAAAGGAGCAGGGCTTGGATTCGGGAACGCTACGAAGGACGGCGACTACGAGAAGATCAAAGAACAGATGATCGCGGCCGCGAAAGAGGTATTCAAGCCGGAGTTTCTCAACAGATTCGACGACATTATTGTCTTTCGCAAGCTCCAGAAGGAGGACGTCGTCAAGATTCTCGACATCGAATTGGCCAAGGTTGGCCAGAGATTGCGGGCGAAAGGCTTGAAGCTGACGCTGTCTCGCAAGGCGAAGAATTTCCTGATTGAGAAGGGTTTTGACGAGTCCCTTGGCGCCCGGCCCTTGAAGAGGGCGGTCGAGCATCATCTAGAGAATGCCCTTGCGGAGGAGTTGCTTCGGGGGCAATTGGACGGTGTTGAGGCCATGAAGGTGGACGTTGCTGAGGATCGGATAGTATTCCAGCAGCTCGGTGTGGCTTCCTGATGCTGCTCTGTGGATCGTATTTTCCCTCAGTATGGGGATTGCAAAGCTAGCGACGATATGGCACTATGCGGACTTTTGTTCGCCTAGACGGCGAATATGCGGGAGGAAATAATGGCTGTAACACTCAGGCTCAGAAGAACCGGTGCGACGAATGATGTTTGCTACCGGGTTGTTGCCTCCGATAGGCGTTCGCCCAGAGACGGCAAGTTCCTGGAGGTGCTTGGTTGGTACGACCCCAAGAGATCAGGGGTGAATTTCGAACTAAAGATGGATCGGGTCCAGCACTGGATCAAGCACGGCGCTATCGTCTCCGACACCGTGAACAGCCTGATCGAGAAAGCAGAACTGAGCGTCGGCTCGAGCTAGAAGCGGTGTATTGACGCCCGCCCTGACAATTGATGTAGTCACCCTTTTCCCGCAGATGCTTTCGGGTTTTCTGAATGAAAGTATTATGAAGCGGGCAACTGAATCGGGTCGGGTCATTTTCAGGGCTGTGAATCCGCGCGACTTTACCGAAGACCGGCACAGAACTGTGGATGACAAGCCGTACGGTGGCGGACCGGGCATGGTCATGATGCCCGATCCTCTCGTGAAGGCGGTTGAATCGATTCTGGATCCCGGCGCACGTGTTGTGTTATTGACGCCGCAAGGCCGGCAGTTCAGGCAGGATACAGCATCGGACCTGGCGCTCTGCGGGCACCTGATAATTGTCTGTGGTCATTATGAGGGCATTGATGAACGGGTAAGGTTGACGCTTTGCGCGGACGAGATTTCGATCGGAGATTACGTTTTGACAAATGGGACTGTAGCAGCTGCGGTGGTTATTGACGCTGTGGCGAGGCTGGTGCCCGGTGTTGTTGGTGGCGAAGGGGCGGTCGAAAACGATTCATTCAGCCACGGGCTGCTTGAGTATCCCCAGTACACACGACCGGCTGTGTTTAGGGGAATGGAAGCGCCGGAAGTGCTGCGAGGCGGGAATCACGAGTTGATCGCCCGTTGGCGCGCGGAGCAGGCTATGTCGAGAACACGGAGCCGGAGACCAGACCTGCTGAAATCGAACAATGACGGAGACAATGGAAATGATTCCTAGCTTACTTGAAAAAGTCGAGAGATTGAGTCTGAAGGAACAAGTGGATAAGTTCGCGGTTGGTGACGATGTTCGGGTTCACGTGACAGTTCGGGAAGGTGACAAGGAACGTGTTCAGATCTTTTCCGGCCTGGTGATAGCGCGAGATGGACGGGGTGCATCGGCAACGTTCACGGTGCGGCGAATATCACATGGTGTGGGTGTTGAGAGGGTGTTTCCCGTCCATTCCCCGAACGTAGGCAAGGTCGAGGTAGAGAAGAGCGGGCATGTCAGGCGAGCCAAGCTGTACTACCTCCGCGAACTGACAGGCAAGAAGGCCAAGTTGAGAGAAAAGGCAAGGCGATAGTCTTCCGCGCCGTTCCCGATGCTGCAGGTCCAAGGCGCTGCAAGGAGTGTTCTTGCTCGGATTCGAACAGGATCTTTGGGCACAGGGTTTCGTTCGCGTTGCGGGCGTTGATGAAGCCGGTCGTGGGCCGCTTGCCGGGCCAGTGGTTGCCGCAGCGGTTGTTTTCGAGCGCGGTTTCCTTGAGGCAGAGTCCTCGCGTTCACTCAATGGCTTGGATGACTCCAAGAAGTTAAGCCCCTCAATACGTCGCCATTTCCACGATCTACTGGTCAACTCTCCACATGTGGACTGTGGCATCGGCGTGGCTGATCATGAGGAGATTGACAGGATTAACATCATGAGGGCCACATATGAAGCAATGAAGAGAGCGATAATCGCACTGAGCTCTCAGCCTGACTACGTTCTGGTGGACGGCCTGCCCGTTGCCGGGCTCCCATTCGAATCAACTGCGATAGTTGGCGGCGACTCAAAGAGCATTTCGATTGCTGCCGGCAGCGTGGTCGCGAAGGTGACTCGCGATACGATGATGGTCGAAATAGACCGGATCTATCCCCGGTATGGCTTTTCGAAACATAAGGGATACGGAACAAAGCTGCACATGATGGCGCTTTTTGAGTATGGCCCGTGTGCAGTACATCGCAGAAGCTTCCAACCTGTACGCGATGCCGCGCAGATCACGTCGAGGAATCCCCATCCGGATGTGCAACACAATGGGTCAAACTGAGAGCAGCCGGGATGATACAGGGCGGTGGGGCGAGGCCGTTGCCCGGCGAATGCTTGCTGCAAAGGGGTACCGGATTCTCGGCAGCCGCGTAAAGGTTTCCGCCCGCGATGAACTGGATATTGTGGCACGAGACGGTGATTCGCTCGTATTTGTGGAGGTCAAGACGCGGGCAAAGGAAGATTTTGCACGACCCCTGAGCGCGGTTGACCGTAGGAAGATGCAGGTGCTCTCGCGTGCGGGTGTTCGGTACCTGAAGCGTAAGAAGTTTCCGGCAGTCAATTTCCGGTTCGATATAGTCGAGGTGGTGGGAAAACGCGGCGACAGGCAACCTGTAGTTCGTCACATCGAAAGCGCGTTTCCGCTGGATATCCGGTACATTCTCCCTTAGCGTCGGCTTTGTCTGAAGCCTGCTTGCTGTGAGGACCAGCCCTGACGCATGAGTCA
The DNA here is from genome assembly GCA_004525935.1 of Lentisphaerales bacterium. Classification (GTDB taxonomy): domain Bacteria; phylum Verrucomicrobiota; class Kiritimatiellia; order SPBP01; family SPBP01; genus SPBP01. The sequence continues at coordinate 9,055 of SPBP01000049.1, forward strand.
GGAAAGCCAATGTTAGCTGGAGCTTCCGAGGAAACACGAGAATGTGAGGACCGTCGTTCTTGACCGATGGCGCCCATACTGGTAACTTCGAGAGATGTACTGTTTCGGCTGGTATCCCGGTGGGCCGGGCGTTGTTGGCATGGGGGGGTGAATCCATGAAAAGCTTTTCCGCGATCGTATGTGTTGTGCTTGCGACAGCATCGAGCCTGTGCGCCGCAGAGCTGGTGACGAAGCAGAAACTGTCTCAGGCGGCGCAGGAGTTGATTACGGGCTCCGACCTCACCTTGGTGCAGCTTAAGGATGGCAAGGAATATGAAGGTACCGTTGTGTCAGAAATGGAGTCTGTAGTTATCCTGCGGGTTATGAGTGAACGGATGACCAGATCGTTCACATTCCAGAAGAAAGATATTGTCTACATTGGTCCGCGCGACGTATCCGCGGATTTTGCAAAGGCTTTGCTCGATATGCAGCTTGAGGAGGACAGGAAGTTCCCGAAGGCTCACTATCAGATGGCAATCGATCTTTTCAGTGAGTTTTTGAGGCTTTGTCCCGACAGGGAAGAGGCCACTGAGATCCGGCGGAAGCGCGGCGAGTACGAAGAAGAGATGAAAGCGATGGACAAGGGAATGGAGAAAGTTGGGGGAGAAATCGTTTCTACGGCCCTCAGCACCGTTCGGAGCTTCGAGCTTGGTGAAGAACGTCTGCGGAGAATGGAGTCGAGCAATCCCGGGATACAGGGCTCGTCTTACACCGGGCCCAACAAGGCCGAGTATGATGCTTTGTACGAAGGGCAGCTCGCAAGTGCCCGCAGGCTTCCGAAAGAAGTAAGCCGCTCTGTGAGCGAAATGACGAGGGACAAGAAGTTCAAGGACGCAGCAGACGAGCTGGGCCGCTTTCTAAGGCTGTGGGTAAACAGCATAGTTGGTTCGGGCTCGAGTGGAGCGGCCTGGAAGAACATGAACACCGAATTCATCGTGAAGCTCCAGCAGAACTTCATGAAAGCCTACATCAGGAACCGTGGCGGGGCAGGCAAACTCCCCTCGGATTACCTGGTTCCGAAGGATATGGTCTTCATTCCGGGCGGTTATTTCATAATGGGTCGTTCCGAGGCGGCTGCGGTGGACGATGACTTCCCGATGCATCTGGTCTACATTGATCCGTTCCTTATTGAACGCTACGAAGTATCGAACAGGGAATACGACAAGTTTGTCGAATACGTCAAGAGGACCGGTGATTCCTCAATGGAGCACAAGCTCTCGCCGCCACTGAAAGACCATGTTTCCGAAAGCTCGAAGGTGCCGGCGCTTGCGGTCGGCGAGCTACCCGTGATGGGTGTCGACTGGTTCGATGCATTTGCGTTTGCGAAGTGGCTTGGGAAGCGGCTTCCCACTGAAGCAGAATGGGAAAAGGCTGCGCGCGGGATGAGGATGCGCAAGTATGCATGGGGTTCTGACGAGCCCGGAAGTGTAGCGGTCAGCTGTCCGGCAGGACGTGCTTTTGTTGCATCCGACATAGATAGCCAGAACCCGCCGCGCCCACCGAAGCGGAGCCTCATGGGTAGACTTGGACTGCGGGATGATCGGCCGGCCATCTCGGCGGCTACAGTGCTGCCGGATGAGCCGTGGCCGGTGAATGAAATGATGCCTCGGCAGGCGCTTGAGGCGCAGAAGAACTACAACTACAAGCTATCCAAGGTGGGCGTTGTAACACCGTCGCCATATCTGCTGTTCCACATGGGCGGCAATGCGGCCGAATGGGTGAATGACTGGTACGATCCGAAATACTATTCCATCTCTCCGGTCGAGAATCCCCCAGGGCCAGAGAAGGGAACAGTGCATGTCTTCCGTGGGGGGTCGTATCTCAGTAGGGAAGATAAGGAATTGCTGACAACATGGCGTGGCGTCCCAAGTGGCGAACACATGATGAACGGTATGTCTGCGGACAACAGGCCCATGATCGGGTTCCGGTGCGCTAAATCGGTGAGTCTCACCCGACGGTCAGATTGACATATCCGTGGTCGCAACATGTCTGTCATCTTTTGCGTTTCGGCGCATGCGAGGGCAGCGCAACAAGTTCCCATTCAAGCAGAAACCATATGGAGCAGTCGCATCTCCATTGCAGCGAGACATGATCCAGAATACTCTGCACCTAGATCCGTTCCGGTAAGCACGCGTGTACTTCACTGCATTGCATCGTGGCACAGCAAGATGTCATATTCGATGGATAAGCGGGATAGGACAGATGACAACAAGAGATCAGTCGGGCGATGATGCAGTGCGAGTCCTCAAGGACGTCTTCGGTTTCAATTCTTTCATTACGAACCAGGAGGAGATTGTCCGGGCTATCCTGGAGAAGCGAGATTGCTTTGTTGTCATGCCGACTGGGGGAGGGAAGTCGCTTTGCTACCAGCTTCCGGCTCACGTCATGGATGGAACTTGTATTGTTATCAGCCCGTTGATCTCCCTGATGAAGGACCAGGTTGATGCGGCCGTCGAGGCGGGGTTACGGGCATCGTTTCTGAACAGCTCTCTTTCGGCATCCATGAAACGTGAAGTCGCGGCACAGCTTGCGTCCGGGAAATTGGATCTGATCTACGTTTCTCCCGAACGTTTTGCCATGCCGGAGTTCATTGAAACGCTCCGGAGCGTGAAACTCTGTTTCGTTGCCATTGACGAGGCGCATTGCATCTCGGAGTGGGGACACGATTTCCGGCCGGACTACCTTAAGTTGTCCACAATTGTGCAGGACTTCCCGAATGTTCCCGTGACGGCATTCACGGCCACTGCTACACATCGGGTCCAGGAAGACATCCTTGCCAAGCTCGGGCTCCGTTCGCCGCACATTGTCCGCGCGTCATTCAATCGCCCGAATCTGTTCTACAAGGTCATAGCGAAAGAGAAGCCAAGTGACCAGATTCTGAAGTTTGTCCGCGCCCATGCCGGCGAATCGGGCATCATCTACCGGACGACGCGCAAAAGCGTCCAACAGACTGCCGACATGCTCACCAGGCACGGGATCAAGGCGCTGCCGTATCATGCCGGACTCGAAGACGTCACGCGCATCAAGAACCAGGACGCCTTCAACAGGGATGAGGTCGACGTGATTGTCGCCACCATCGCCTTCGGCATGGGCATCGACAAATCTAACGTCCGTTATGTTCTCCACGGCGACCTCCCGAAGAACGTTGAAAGCTACTACCAGGAGACCGGCCGGTCCGGCCGTGACGGTGATCCTGCGCACTGCCTGCTCCTCTTCGGTTACGGCGACATACCCAAGATGCGTTTCTTCCTTGACCAGATTCAGGAC
>SPBP01000076.1 GCA_004525935.1 Lentisphaerales bacterium
GAGGGCAGGACGACGGTGCGGCTGGAATGCAGGGAAACCCTTGTTGATGTGCTTGAGGAAGTGGGGCTGACCCCGCTTCCTCCCTACATCAAGCGACCCGACGGACCCGAGCCCGCGGACAGGGAAAGATATCAGACGGTCTATGCAACGAATCCGGGGGCTGTCGCCGCACCGACTGCGGGCCTGCATATGACGACGGATTTGCTGGATCAACTTGCAGCTCGGGGTGTGGCACGTACCGCTATTACGCTTCATGTGGGCCCCGGAACATTCAGACCGGTCACCGCGGAATTGGTAGAAGAACATGTCATGGAATCAGAGCGCTCCGAAGTGAGCCCCGAGACGGCGGAAAAGGTGAACCGGACGCGGGAAGAAGGCGGACGCGTGATCGCTGTTGGAACGACTACCGTTAGAACGTTGGAGTCCGCCGCGGCAGATGGGGGAATGGTTCGGACATTCTCGGGCCGTACGGACCTGTTCATCAGGCCCCCATACGCATTCAAGGCGGTCGATTGTATGCTGACCAACTTCCACCTGCCCAAGTCAACCCTCCTGATGATGATCAGTGCGTTTGCGGGCAGGGATCTGATCATGAAGGCATATCATGAGGCAGTTGAAGCAGGATATCGCTTCTACAGCTACGGCGATTGTATGCTCATTCTGTAGATCGTCATCTGAGAACTGCGCAGCCGTCACCTATTGTCGTTAGCTGCAGCGCGGCGCCTTTGTTGTAACGATTGCCTGACGTTCGCTTGACATCAGGCGAGGGGAGTGGTATATTTCGGAACCATGTGGAAGACCACATGTAAAGGAAATAGAATGAACTATCTGAGAGTAAAGGCGGAGTTCGGCCAGTATCCGCTCTTCTCTGTCTCGGACCTGAGAGGGATTGAGCCTCGATTCGATCGCAGAAGGTTGACGGAGTGGCAAGAGAAGGGCTACATCAAGAAGCTTGCGAGGGGATCCTACATATTCTCAGATCACGAGGTTGACGAATTGGTGCTGTTCCGAATAGCGAACCGGCTGTATCGGCCATCATACGTTTCCCTGGAGTGTGCTCTCTCGTATCACGGGATCATTCCCGAAAGTGTCTACGCCGTGACGTCGGTGTGTACTAAGAGAACCAGGGAGATCAACACTCCCCTGGCACGCATGACATATCGGACGATCCGGCCTCACATGCTTTTCGGGTACGATATCCTTCCGAATGGAGCCAAGATGGCTTCACTCGAGAAGGCACTCCTGGATTGCCTGTATCTCACTCCAACTCTGAGTACTGCAGACGACTTCGAAGCATTGCGTTTCAGTCGGGAGTCTATTCTGGGATCACTGGATCGACGACGCTTCGACGCGTACCGGAGCCGTTTTGGCAAGAAAGCCCTTGATTCTCGTGCACTGTCATTGATGGAGTGGTTAAGCGATGCTTGAAATGGACCAGATAGAAGCATTCTACCCATCTCACTTGAGGCCCTTCAGGAGATACCTTCTCAGAGAATACCTCCAGTTCAAGATACTGGAAGCAATCTCAGACTTGCCTCATGCGAAGAAGCTCTGCTTCATCGGCGGAACATGCATTCACCTTGTGCACGGCGCGGCACGATTCTCCGAAGACCTGGACTTCGACAACAGGGGGCTGTCGGAGGACGACTTCGCGGAAATGTCAGAGGCGATCGCCCGATCCGTGGGGTTGGAAGGATACAAGGTCGAGCTCAAGAACACGTTTGGTCAGGCTTATCGAGCATTCTTGCGCTTCCCGGACATCCTGCAGGGGCTGGGGCTGTCCGGGCACGGCGAAGAGAAGATGCTGATACAGGTGGATGCTGAGCGGCAACATTTCGACTATCTGCCTGATGATGTCATTCTGAACAAGTTCGACGTGTTCTGCAGATCATACGTGGCGCCTGTCGGTCTCCTGCTGGCGCAGAAGATGCACTGCATTCTCGAACGTCGGAGGACGATGGGACGCGACTTCTATGATGTTGTGTTCCTTCTCGGGAAGACTGATGTCGACATGCTGTATGTGAAGGAAAAGCTTGGCCTGGAAACAAGAGAGGACCTGGGAAAGAGGCTTCTGAAGGTATGCGATGGTTTGGACTTGAGAGCTATGGCACGGGATGTCGAACCCTTTCTCTTCAGTGAAACGGACGTCAAGCGCGTGTTGATGTTCCCAGACTACATTCGTCAAACGCTTCTGTCCGATGACAGGGGCAGTGGGACATACAGGTGAGTGGCACAACCGAACAGCGTATCGCAAAAGTCGTCGTCGAGCTCGCGCTCGACCGGCAATTCGACTATTCAATACCATCCGAACTGATTGGATCGGTGCAGGTCGGGTGCAAGGTGTCTGTGCCGTTCGGCAGGTCAATTCGTTCAGCTTATGTCGTCTGCCTTGCATCAGGCTCCGAACGCAAGGACCTCAAGGGGATCCTGTCCGTCGAAAGTCGCGAGCCCCTGATTTCCCCGCTTGTGCTCGAACTCGCAGCTTGGATATCCAGGTACTATCTGGCGCCGATCGAACATGCAGTCCGTGCCGTCCTGCCTGGTGCGGTAAGACGGAGTTCGGACAATCCCGCAGAACGCCTTTTCGTAACGGTCACCGAGGCAGGGGCAAAGAATGGAGTCGTGAACATTCTGCGCGAGCGTTCCCCGAAGCAGGCGGCTGTCCTGGAGCTGGTCCTTGGGCAGGAAGGACTGCCGATGGCGGACGTAACTCGCAGTCTTCGTACTACATCCGCGACGGTACGTTTGCTTGAGAAGAAAGGTCTGGTTGAAGTAGAGCAGAAAGCAATACAGCGAGACCCCTGCGCTGGTCGAACCATTGTCAAGACTGAGCCGTTGGACCTTATGGCAGAGCAGCAAGTGGCCCTCGATATGGTCATCACTGCAATTAACGCACCGGCGCCTCCGGTTGTTCTCATGCATGGCGTCACCGGCAGTGGCAAGACAGAAGTATACCTTCAGGCTATTCAACATGTGCTTGCGAGTGGAAAGGGGGCCATCGTACTGGTGCCGGAGATATCGCTGACGCCACAGACCGTCGAAAGGTTCCATTCTCGGTTTGGCGATAGGATCGCGGTGCTTCACAGTCATCTTTCAGATGGAGAAAGACACGATGAGTGGTGCAGGCTGCGGGATGGCAAGGCTCAGATCGCAATAGGAGCGAGGTCGGCCGTCTTCGCACCAGTTCGGAACCCGGGCATTATCGTCGTGGATGAAGAGCACGATACAAGCTACAAACAGGGAGAATCACCTCGCTACAATGCAAGGGATGTGGCCGTGGTCCGGGGAAAACTCCAGGCCTGTGCGGTTGTCCTGGGTTCGGCCACACCGTCCCTCGAGTCGTTCGCAAACGCGCAATCGGGCAAGTACCGGATCGCCGTGCTCAATCACAGGGCTGACCACCGGAAGATGCCGGTAATGAGAATCGTGGATATGCGTGTCGAGGCGGCGAAGGAGGGTAGAGCGCATGTCATGTCCGCAGATCTCCTGGAAGCTGTCCGGTTGAGACTGGAGCGTGCGGAGCAGACTATCCTGTTTTTGAACAGACGGGGATACGCCACTTCATTAGTCTGCCCGAAATGCGGATACGTGGCCAAGTGCGGCATGTGCAGTGTGGCATTTACATATCACAGGCATACCGAAGAATTGCGCTGTCATATTTGCGGCGGGTCCAAGAGGGTGCCCACCAAATGCCCGCAGTGCTCCGATCCGGCGTTCAGATTTTCCGGGATCGGCACGCAAAGGGTTGAGACCATTGTCAAACGGTTCTTTCCTTCTGCTTCAATTCAGCGCATGGACTCCGATGCCACGTCGAGCCGTGGTTCACATGGCCGCATCTTGAATGACTTTAGAACTGGAAAGATCGATATCCTGGTCGGTACCCAGATGATTGCGAAGGGACTGGACTTTCCCAATGTCACTTTGATAGGCATCGTCAATGCCGACACGGGACTCCATATGCCGGATTTCAGGGCAGGGGAGCGGACATTTCAGCTGATTACGCAGGTGGCCGGTAGAGCGGGACGCGGTGAAATACCAGGTGAGGTGATTGTCCAGACTTATACCCCACATCATTTTGCGGTTCAATCAGCACGCAATCTTGACTACATCGGCTTCTTTGACAAGGAAAGTGAGTTCCGGCGTGAGCTGCGTTATCCGCCATTCGCGCATCTGGCTTGTGTCACGATTCGGGGGCGGTCGGACAGCGCCACGTGCTTCACGGCGAAACAGTTTTACGAGAAGTTAAGGGATTCATTGCCAAAAGAGGTCATTGTTGCCGGACCGGCACCTGCGCCGATTACACGCGCAAAGGGCTACTACCGCTACCAGATCATGCTTCGCTCAAAATCTGCCCTGACCGTGGCCAATGGGCTTCGTAAAGCTCAGCAGGACTTCATGTGGCCGTCGGGCGTGACCTGTGCCATGGACGTTGACGCGATCAGCTTGCTGTAGAACCGGTCGGAATGTCCGAGAAAGCCCGACTTTCGACTTCACTTTGCCGCGCTGGTGCGTAAGGTATTCAACGCGGCAGCGAAAGAGGGCGCTTCTGCAGGATGGAGAGACAATGACGCAATCCCGTTTCTATGTAACAACTCCGATCTACTACGTTAACGCGAAGCCGCATATTGGCCATGCGTATACGACGATCGTTGCAGATGTCCTTTCCCGGTACCATCGGCTTGCGGGCGTAGAGGTGCATTTCCTGACAGGTACGGACGAACATGGGCAAAAGGTGCAGCAGGCGGCCGCTCAACGCGGGGTTTCACCGCAACATCATGCCGACGAGACTGTTGTAGCGTTCAGGGAATTATGGAAGACGCTCGAGATAACGAATGATGACTTCATCCGTACAACCGAGGAGCGCCACAAGCAGATCGTACAAAACATACTCCAGAATCTCTATGATAGGGGAGAAATATACAAGGCCGAGTATGACGGATGGTATTGCGTAACGTGTGAACGGTTCTTCACGGAGAGGGATGTGCCGGAGCGGATATGTCCGGAAGCGGGGTGCGGGAGACCGGTTCAGCGGATTTCGGAATCGAACTACTTCTTCAAGATGAGCCAATACAAGGATTGGCTCGTCAGCTATATCAACGATAACCCGTGCTTTATCCAACCCGACTTCCGTCGGAACGAGACATTGGGCTTCCTCCGGCAGAAACTGAATGACCTGTGTATCTCACGTCCCAAGTCCAGGATGTCCTGGGGTATTGAGCTGCCGTTCGACAGTGAGTTTGTGACATACGTGTGGTTCGATGCGCTGATCAACTATATCAGCGGGATAGGATACTCGGTTAATCCCGAGTTGTTCGCGAAATGGTGGCCGGCATCATGTCAACTTGTCGGTAAGGACATACTCACCACGCACACGGTCTACTGGCCAATCATGTTGAAGGCGATGGGCGTCGAAATGCCGAAGATGATTTTCGCACACGGCTGGTGGTTGTCGGGCGGAAGTAGAATGAGCAAGTCCTCCGGCAACGTGATAGACCCTATGGATTTCGTCGAGCGGTGCGGCATTGATGCGTTCCGCTATTTCCTGATGGCCGAGATGGCGCTCGGTCAGGACGCGGCCTTTACGGAGGATGCGTTTGTGCGCAGATACAATGCTGACCTGGCAAATGGCCTGGGCAACTTGTTGAGCCGGGTTGCGACGATGATCGGCCGTGAATGCGGCGGGATAGTGCCTGAACCGGCAGCTGAATCCGAGCATGAGATCGCTCTGAAAGAATCGGTACTCAGGGCTTCTTCCGCTATGCAGAAGGGCATCGAGGTAATGCGGATTGATACAGGAGTGGTGGCTGTAAGTGAGGCCATAGCCGAGGCGAACCGCTACATCGAACAGCGTCAGCCGTGGCGCATGTCGAAAGACGGGGACAAAGCAGGGCTGGCGACAGTGCTGTACAGTGTCGCGGAGACTTTGCGCATTCTCAGTCTGCTGCTCTCTCCAATAATGCCCGGCAAGACCGCCGAATTGAGAAAGGCACTCGGTATTGGTGGGGATCATCCGCACTTGAAGGATTCGGCTAGGTGGGGCTTGTTGAAACCGGGTACGAGGATCGGAGAGAAGATCGCACTGTTCCCGAGACTTGATGAACCGAAGGAAACGCGAAAACCTGTTGATAAGACTTCAGTACCGGAATCCGGACAGGCTGCTGCGAAAGACATTGTGCAGATTGAATTCAACGACTTTAAACAAGTTGATCTGCGGACAGCGAAGGTGCTGACAGCCGAACGAGTCGAGGGAGCCGATAAGCTGCTCAGGCTGGAGATTGAGATCGGGGACGAGAAAAGGCAGATAGTCGCAGGTATCGCGAAGCACTACACTCCGGAACAGTTGGTCGGTCGGACGATAGTCGTTGTTGCCAACTTGAAGCCAGCGCGAATCCGGGGCGTTGAGTCGAACGGCATGTTGCTCGCCGCGACGGGCAATGATGGTGTGCTCAGCCTGGTTTCCATCGATGGTGAAGTCGGCAGCGGATTAAGGGTAGGGTAGTGCAGTGTCGGTAAGAATTAACCCGTCGACCCAGGCTTCAGATCGAGACCCTCGAGTATCTTCCTCAATGCCAGTAAGGCGAGCTTCTGATCTTCGGCGGATAGGTCGGATGCGGCACCAGTTCGGATCTGATTACATCGTTCCATTGTGGCTCTAAGCTCACTAATGAGTTTATCACTCACCTCGTAGCCGTTCACAGTGGCCTGCCCGTTCTCAACGCATCGCGTTGCGCAGTCCGAAGCGAGTTCCAGGAGAATGTCCGAGGCCTTGATCAACTCGTTACGATCCATCAGTGCGTCGACCTCTGACAACGTCGGAGCAATGACTGGATCTGTCGGAGTAGCTTCAGCAGGAGTGGACGAAGCTGCGGCCCGGCCATCGGAACCAGGCCGCAGGACGACAATCAGGAAGACGACGGCAATCACAGCGATCACCATCGCAGCAAGCAGTGGCCAATGTACGGCCAATGACAGCGCATCAGCAGTCTCAGGTGGACTAGCCGGCCCTGGCCCGGGCTCCTGCGATGTGGTCGGGAATGGGGTAAGCGATTCGTCCGGACCAACCGAAATCTCGAAAGGCCCGGAAACGGCGGTTGTGTAGATTCCGACAATGGGGTCGAAGTATACAAACCGTAGAGAGGGTATCTCCACCAGGGATTCACTGATTGGTATTACTATCTGTTCAAAATAAGTCACGCCACGTCTGCTGCGAACGTCGAGTAAAGACGGGGTGTATGTTTTGTAGCCGGGCCGCCTGGGCAGAAGCGGGGGCATAATGCGCGCGGGATCGGCGTCGCCGGACACCGTACTCACCAGCCTGATCAGATCGCCGAGGGTCGCGTCGTTGGTAGATAGTTCCGCCCTGAAGGTCATCTTGCCAACAGCGCCGGAAAAGTCGGTTGGCCGCCCCTCTCTGGGCAACGGAAGGATGTGAGCGCTAGTGGGTTCCACAGGAATATCGACCATCATGACTCTTGTCATGGCGCGCATGTTGCCGGGGGCAGGGCGCATTATGACCTGGCCCTTCAGGACCGGTGACAGTTGGAGGTCGCCGGTAGCCCATGTTCGCAGAAGATACTCGAATCTGCGTATGTCGACTTCGCGACCGTCGCGGACCTCGCGACCGCCCTGTTGTTCGGAATAGCCTTCAACAAAAAAGCTTGCGTCGTCGCCAGCGGCAGACAATTCGAAGACATCGCCGATTTCATGTCCGTCGGCACAGATCGTCAGTAATACACGGAATAGCTGTCCTTCGCAAACGGTCTGTTCGACGATATCGAGACGGGCAGATAGACCGGTGGAATTGGTAGCGTCAGCGGTTGCTCGGACCGTTGAGATGAGAAGAATGCATGTTGCCAGAAGAGTTGCCTTGCGCGCGAATGAACTCACAGAGTCTATCATTTGCTGCCACCCCGGTTAGTGTTGCCCGACAACTTGCAGTAACAATCATATGTCAGTTGGTCGAAACATGCGAATATAACCTTTTCCAAGCCAGTACTGGAATCGAGAAAACTGCGAACTTCGTCAAGTGCGATGTGGCAGGCGCGCTCACGCGGAAAACCATATACTCCCGTGCTGACTGCCGGGAAGGCCACAGTTCGGGCCCTGCTTTTCTCAGCTAAGACGAGGCTCTCCCGATAGCACGAGGCAAGGAGCGCGTCCTCATCACGGTCGCCTCCATGCCATACCGGACCCACAGTGTGAATGACGTGCTTTGCGGGGAGCAGGTAACCTTTAGTGATCTTCGCCCCGCCGGTCGGGCAGCCTCCGAGGCCTCGGCATTCTTCAAGCAACTCGGGCCCGGCAGCCCGATGTATTGCGCCATCCACACCACCACCACCCAAGAGCGACGAGTTCGCCGCGTTCACAATAGCGTCCACTTCAAGGATCGTGATGTCGCCATGGATGACTTCGATCATAGATATTGGCTATTACCCGTCAATTCATCTGTTACGGGAGCGAAAGTTCGGCACAGAAATCTCGAAACGGGAGCACCAACACATCGGACTCGGCGTTACCAAAGGTCTTGTTGCCGAGATGCACTTGATAGAACCTTGGGATATCCGTTCTTTCCCTGAAGTAGCGGCACGCCGCAGAAGCTTTGCGTTCGCCAGTCTTGCACTCCACGGCAAACTCGGGACTCCCGTCGCGCAGGATGACGAAATCCACCTCTCTCCCGTCCGTGTCGCGAACATATCGCAGCTCCATATCGTGGCCTTCGGAATCTTCAAGCGCGTGGCAGTATTTGAGCAGATGTCCCGCAACCATGTTCTCAAACCTGGGGCCAGTGTCTGATACGCGTGACCAATCCCAGAAATAGAGTTTCTTTTCCTTCTTAACCGCGCGGATCTTCTTGCCGCCGAATGGCGGGATACGATAGCTCAGGTAGAGTCGCTCAAACATGCTCAGCCAGTTCTCTACCGTTTGGGGCGCTGCCTGCAGAAGCTTACTCAGGCTGTTCACGGAAAAGAGGAGAGCCGACGCATGACGGAAGATGATGCAGGAGCAGATCCAGGTTGGATATCTCCCGGACTTTCTCCAGATCATTGAGATCCTCATGTATAACCCTGTTGGAAATCTGCCTGAGCCACCTTCGATGGAACCGGTCTGAGGCCTTAGTGAACGGTTCGGGGAATCCGCCAAACTTCAGCAATTGTTGCACAAGATCCGCGTCAGGCCGGGCAGACAGTTCCGTTGCCGAGAAGGGATGGAGGCGATGGTAGTGATAGCGTCCCTGAAGCGAATCCCCGCCTTTCCTATAGTAATCCAGGCGGGCCGATCCCGTTATGATGAACGAGACAGAAGACTTATTCTTGTCGTACAGTCCCTTCACAAGATTGCGCCATTTGGCGTATTTGTGAATCTCATCGAAGATAATGAGCTTCTGCCTGGCAGGCAACTCCGCAGCCAGAATGAGAGCCCTGTTCTCCAGAGAGTCCCAATTGAGATACGCTGGTGATGTTTCGTCTTGCTCGCCGGGCAGCATGGACAATGCAAGTGTTGTCTTTCCTACTTGCCTCGGACCAGCAATGAAGACCATCTTCTCTTCAATGTCCGCTCTGACTCTCTCCTCGAGGTATCTGGAACGCATTTCAACCAACCCATCGCAAATTGTTATGAGTAATTTAAACTACAGTTAAATATGCTCACGAGCATTTTAAAGTCAAAGTCAAATTAGAGATAAGCATAAACGGGTCCGATAAGCGCACAGGAGCCGCCTGTTGAAAATCCAGGTTTACACGCTTACAGGTGCAAATTCTTGCACAATTCCCTGGATTCACACGTCGCAAACCAGTATACAAACATTATCCGAATGTATTGGGATAGTCATTACCCCACCCCCACCAAGCAAACTGCAGTTCGCAGCGTTAACGATGGCGTCCACTTCAAGGGTTGTTATGTCGCCCTGGATGACTTCGATCATGCAAATGCCATAGCAGAGGAACAAGCATTAGTGCCTTAATCCGGCGAGCCTGCGATAAAAAACAAGAAAATTGGCGCCGGATTAAGGCGGTGAAGGTGGCAGGTCACAGGTGCAAGTGCTGAGGAAGCCGGAAGCCGTTTGGGGAGTACGCTCATCACTTTCACTTTCGACCTGCACC
>SPBP01000302.1 GCA_004525935.1 Lentisphaerales bacterium
AGAAAACCGTGGATGCGTTGTAGTGATAGACCGCTATGGGCGTGCCAAATGCTTTTCGAATGTCAGCCGGGGTACTGCCGATCCACTTCTTGATGTCTTCATTCTTCAGCCCCAGATAGTTCTCGCCGTTTCCGACGGTGATACTATTGGGTGCCGTGCTCCTTTGGCCTGATATGCTTGTTACACATTCATCCCGGCCAAATGTGACGGTCGCGTGTGTTCCTACACCAACTCCGTTGTCAGAGAAGTGCGGCTGATCATCTGCACTGTAGATCCACTGGGTAAACGGCTGACAATTATTGGAAGAGAGTGGCTCACCGAGCCTTGACAGAACACTTTCGCGCGTATCGCCGAGCGCTATTGTCTTGAATGCGCTGGCGGAATAGCCCTGTGCATATTCGGTGTCGAAGCTCGAGAATACCAGGACGGCAATTCCAGCGAACAGAACTACTGCACCAACGATGGCTGCAAGAAGAAGGGTGATTCCTGCCTGAAACCAGGAGGCAAATCGAGGAACCATCCGTTGGGCTACGAGGAGCACTATGACCATAAGGGGAAGAACACAGGGAAAGATCCATAGCGCGAACCGTGAATGTCCCGACGATCCGACAAAGAGAAGAATGCCACTGCCGGCGAAGCCGAGAATCGCAGGAATGACCCGGCGTCTTCGCTTTGGCTCGGCTGGCTGGGATTTGCGTATCAGGGACATACCTTTCATCGTACGAGCCTACCGAAAAGCGGGCCAATTGCACCAGTTTGGGGCAAGGTGTCAGGTGTCGGGTGTCGGGATTCCGAATTCGATATTCAACTCGTCCCACAACTTCTATCATCTGATCCTGTCCGCCAGAGGCGGATCCCCTCCGGAGGCGGGCAGGCTGCCTTCGTGGGTACTGTTCAGTGGCAGTCCCTGACACCCGAAACCTGACACCTCTCACTCTCCCACACGGTCAGCTCTGCTAATCCGCATCTCCGAGTGGGACATAGTCGCTGTCGCGCAACCCGACAAGGACACTGTTTCCCGACGAATCAACCTTCAACTCGCCGTATTGTGCACCGGAGTAAAGCTCGGCGTGGCCTTCCTGGAAGAAGAAAGACTCCGCCCCAAGACGAAGTCCCTTGCGGTTGCGATAGACAAGCACGTGCTCGTTCTGAGCCAGGTCAGCCCCGGTGTGGATGCGTACAAAGTTGGCAACGCCATTGGTGTCCAGCGATACTACAATGCGACCCTTTGCCTTAAGCTGGCCATGAGACACCTGCCTGGCAAGATTGTAACGAAGAATCATGTAGTCGCCCTGCATCAAAGAACGGGGATCTATCGGGGCCAGCTTGAGAAGCATCGTCTGTCCGTTCGTCAGAGTCCTCTCCTTCTTCACGATTGACCAGTTGAAGGCGGACAGGAATAGGACGAGTACGCCGAGTATTACAATGCGTCTCATTGGCGGGCCTCCTTTGGTGGGAAGAAGCTCATGCCCCAGCGAAGCAGCAGGAGAATGCCACCACTGCCTGCGACGACCCACGACTTGTAATCAAGCCCGAGGTTCAATGCGTAGTAGAACAGAATCAGAAAACATGGCAGGAAGAAGAATGAGACGGCCACAAGGAGCCGGTCATGGAACGCAAAGCCGGCAATCAGTAAGCCAATAGCTATCAAGATGCCGGGTGTTGTGAACAAACCGAGGAGGAGAATGGCGATTGTGGCGAGCATCAGCCACGGGTGGAGCAACCGTTTCCAGCCACCGGCCAATCGCGCGAAGAGATAGACCAGCCCCACAGATAGCATCACCGTTGAGGGCCAGAGCGGCTCATGGAAGGCATGGTGCCAGGCATCAAGCTGTGTGATATTCAGGAAGAGGATGGTCGCAGGCAACATGCATGCCGCGGAGTAGGTTAGCGGGACAAGACAGTCAGGCCGTTTTCGCGCCAATAGAAGACCGCCAACAAGGGCAATTTCAGCAGCCACCAGAATGTGGATCGCAGGAAACGCCTCGATACTAATAATCCAGATTGTGCTCAGAACCACCACGGCAATAGGGGCAATAAAGCGGTAGATGCTACTCCTGAAGAAGATGTAGGCGGCAGCGCATACCGCTGTATGTGCGAGCGCAACGACGCCGACCCCGCCGTAGCGAAATACATGGGCAACACCGAGCACAATGAGGATATTGCCCGCGAAGGCAAACGCTAATGCAAGTTGGCTGGGAAATGTGGACCGTGTCCTCCAATACAGTAATGCCGCGATTACGGCGAAAGATGCGCCCCAGGCAAGGGTCGATGCGGAGCTGGAGAAAATGTGGAACATGCCGAGAAACGTAGTAAACATGAGCGCAGCGACCCATGCTCCAATGCCGACCAGTATACGAATGTAGACTGGATCGGATCGTTGTTCCGGTTCCGATGCAATCACTTCAAGGATCTTCCCGTGCGCATCATGCTGAATCAGGCCTTGATCCTCAAGTTGGTCCAGGAGTTCGAGTCTAGTCATCAGCGTTCCCCCTGGCTATCGCTGCGGCAGTCCGGCGTAGCCAGACCGCAGCACAACTGATCACCCCGATGATTATGAACCCCATGAACAGGAACAGCCACTCTTCAAGGCCGCTTGCCACCTCGAACACGATCCTGCCTATGAGCACGAGCACGACAAGACAGGCAGCCATGACTATAAGGGCCAGAGGGAGCATATCCGGCAGCCTGTGCCGATAGCAGATATACCCACCCACAATTGCCACAACCCACAGAACGGATCCCAGCAACGCGGCCGTTCCATCGGTGGCGACACCCATCTCCGTGATCAGCTTGACCGTCGGGATGCACAGCGCGATCAAGACGGCAGCCAGGAGCAATCCGCGATGCCATCGGTGCTGCAGCCACGCCAGAGAACGATTCGCACCAAACTCGCGCAGCACGAGCGCCGCGCAATTGATTCCTGCCAGCAGAACACACAGCAGATCGAAGGACGTATCATGAACCGGTTCGGCAACCTGAATCCAATAGAGGGTTGCTCCTGTGTTCACAATGATAAGCCATCCTATCCAGAGCGCCGCGAACCGGGATACGATGACCCACGGTAGAATGACGATGGCCCAGCTGACGAAGAGTTCATAAGCGTCCGCTCCCGTCTGGTAGGTTTGCCCGAAAACCGCAAGCAGGATCCCTGTGAGGATCGACGCGCTGAGCAGTAGCACCTTCGCGACAACAGACTTCAGCTTGAGAACGAACATGCTGATGACGCAGACCAGAATTCCCGCCTCGAGCAAGATGAACTTCAGGAACGGGCCCATGGATTTCCAGTTGTAGGCAAAGAAGAAGATGATCCCGGTCAGGACAAGGGCGCTGCCGAGGAACAGCAGAGCATTCTGCGCCCAGGAAAACCACTCAGAGGCCGGCCGGAGCATGCGTTGCGCTGCGAGAAATGCCTCGTCGCTCAACAGTCCCTTGGCGCGAAGGTCCCGCGGGAACCTGTAATCCGCTTTCTTGTTCGTCTGCATTTCAGACATGCAGTGATCCGATCTGGCCCAAGCCGCACCGAACAAGCTTAGGCCATGTAGATGAT
>SPBP01000416.1 GCA_004525935.1 Lentisphaerales bacterium
AAAGTGTGCGTCTGCCGATCAGGGCGCCGAGACAGACTGGGATCCGGTACTGGACGAGAGCATGAAGATACTGGCGGACCTTGTGGATCTGGGGGATTAACTCATTACAGAAGGGCGCGAAGAACCCCGAATGAACTCGGGACTACGGCTTGGCACGCGAGGACCGTTCGCTGCGCTCACTGAGGACGAGGACGATTACGATTCTCTTCCCCTGACACCCGCCTGCCCTCCGTAGCCCCGACCTCCAAGAGAGTCGGGGGCGAAGGAGGGACACCCGACACGCCACTACTCAAGCACTGCACCGAATATCATGCCGCTTATGGTTGCCATCACCACCACCAGCAGCAGGTACACAATGGTCTTCCTTGTTCCCATTATGCTCCTTATCACGAGTATGCTGGGCAGTGATAACGCCGGCCCGGCAAGAAGAAGTGCGAGGGCAGGGCCCTGTCCCATTCCTGCCTTCATCAGACCGCCCACAATGGGCACCTCCGTGAGGGTTGCGAAATACATCAAGGACCCGAACATTGAGGCGAACAGGTTGGCTCGCAAGGAGTTGCCGCCGAGCAAGCCGGCTACCCACGAGGCCGGGATCAGACCTTTCCCGCCCGGGCTGTCGAGCAGCAAGCCGGCCACAAGTACGCCGGCGAAAAGAAGCGGCATTATCTGCTTCGCGAAACCCCAGGTGGATCCGGTCCACTCCCCGAGTTCCTCGCGCCGGAACCACGATGCCAGCATAACGGCAAGTGCAAGCAGTGCCGCGCCGGCAGCAGCAAAACGGATCCACCGGCCTTCTCCCTGCTGCCATCGTATCAGCTCCTTCTCGACCTTCACGATGTCGTTGCTGCCGGTGTCTACGTAGACAAAGCTATTGTCCTCGGCAGTCTTCACGCCGGAGACGGTGTCTATTTGGAGTGCATCGGGGCTCGGACAACAGGCTACTCCGAACTGGAGTTGTCCGGACGCTGCCCAGTTAACGAACACCAGGACACAGATCATCGCGGCAAGGACCAGGACATTCTTCCACAGGGGACGCGCGGGCGCCGGTACAGGCATCCCGAGCTGGTCATCCGCCTTCTTTGCTTCCTCTTTCCGGAAGACAAAGTGCATGCCCAGGCCGATAATAATGCTGAACGCCACAGCTCCCACCACCCGCGCCGCACCAAGCTGCCAGCCGAGGACCCGTGCCGTCAGGACAAGCGCAAGTACATTGATCGCCGGTCCGGCATACAGGAATGCAGTGGCGGGTCCCAGTCCAGCGCCACGCTTGTAGATGCCGGCAAAGAGCGGGAGCACGGTGCATGAACAGACAGCCAGAACACTGCCCGATACGGACGCAACACCGTAAGCAACAACCTTCTTTGCCCGTGCGCCGAGATACTTCAATACCGCTTCATGCGATACGAAGACGGATATGGCGCCAGCGATGAAGAATGCCGGGATAAGGCACAGCAGCACATGTTCCCGTGCATACCACCGGACCAGCGCGAGCGCGCTCAATAAAGGATGTTTTTGTATTCCCGGTTCGACGGGAAGCCAGTACGCAATCATGAAGCCACCCAGCATCAGCGCCAGGGGTTTCCATTCTTTTCGTATCTTCATATCCACTCACCGCATGCAGGTCAGATCCCGATACGCACAGTTTCGCACCCAACCTTTGTTGGACAAGCTCCAGCGATATCTTGACCGCAGCGCACTGTCGTTGGCGAGCCAATTCCGGGATCTTCCGTGGCGTCCAAGAGGACAGGTGCAAACCTTCGTTCACACCAAGCTCCACTTTGCTTCCGGGGGACATGATCTTGTCCCCGCAGGCCTCAATCGTCCTCGTTCTCAGTGAGCGGACCGTTCGTCACGCTTCGCGTTGCTCACTGAGGACGAGGCCGAGGACGATTGGGTCCTGAAATCTGTCCACCAGGCGGGCAGGCAGCCTCCGGCCGGAAATCTGAACACCTGTCCGCCGAAGGCGGATCCCCTCCAGAGGCGGGCAGGCAGCCTCTGGCGGAAAACCTGCGCCGATTCTTCGGCGCTGTTTTTCGTGCCGGCACGTTGACAAGCAGGCAGAGCTCGTTTACACTGGATTGGTAAGGGTAAGGATAGGGGATGCAATGAAGAGACTCTTGAGACATATTACGCTCCCGCTGTTCTTCATCATCTGTTCCGCCAGCGTCGTCCCTTCATTCGCAGATCAAGTCGACCAGCCAGATCAAGTCGACCAGCCAGATCAAGTCGAGCAGCCAGATCAAGAAGAACGGGAGGAGGAGTACACGCAGGACGACGAGTTCACGGAACTCCAGATTTTCACCGAGATGATGTACGGGACGGACGATGTTTTCGGTGAGAACACGGACTTGAGTTACTCCGATTATGTCGTTCCAACCAAGCCGGAGGAACCCGCGGATGAGGAGCCGGAACCAGTAATAGACGAACCTGAAGAGCCGGCGGCAGATGATACGCCCACGCCTGCTCCCTCACCTTCTCCGACGCCTTCTCCGACGCCTTCTCCGCCCCCTGCTCCGGATCCTGATCCGACACCCGAGC
>SPBP01000285.1 GCA_004525935.1 Lentisphaerales bacterium
CCATCCCTCGCGCCTCGTAAAGGCCAGCTATGGCGCTACGCAACTTGGAAAATGTCTTCCTGGCTACGGAATCCCAAAGAAACTTCTTGTTGTTCAATAGCCGCCGTTTGTACCACGCCCAGAACTCCATGTCCTTCTTGACCACTTCTGGGGACAGTTGAGGAAGTGGCTCAGCATTGATCTTGAGTATCAGTCCATGCGGCTCCATGTAGGGATACATCCAGGGAATGACATAGCTTTCTTCGACATAGAAAGCGTGACGCCACTTATTGTGATCGTGAATCATTTTGCAGAGGATTCCGTTGATGGCCATCACCTGCTCAACACCCTGCACTATGATCCTTCCGCTGCGCACATCGATGTGCCCCGGAATCCGGCCCGACTTCACATCGTCGTGGTATACCTTGAACGCCTCGGCAGAATCGTAGGCCGAGGGTATCCATATTTCATCACCATAGAGGTCTCGCATAACCGCCATATACGTGTGGTCGGCAAGGGCATTCTGAGTAATGAGGAATACATCGGGTCGCACCTCAGCAGAATAGATCATGTAGGTTGGCACGAAACGACCATGGTCCGTGCCACCGAAGAAGACCGCATGGGGATCCATCGGAGGGGGGTAGTCGGTCAACGGAGGCTGCTCTTCGCCGGGCGCAAGCTCCTCGAGAATCGCCTCCATGCCACGCAGTTGATAATTGCCGAACTGCCATCCGAAATCATGACCTCTCTGACTGGCGCCGCCGTAGGCTCTGAGCAACTCACTGTTGAACTTATTTTCCACAAACGGCCCATTTTCGACGACGGCATAGATCGGCAACAGCAGCATGCAACCAAGTCCACCTGCCAGAACAAGCGGATTCCGGAACAGAATTCGGTAAAGGAATGCCATTCCAAGAATCAGGCCGTATCCCACCCAGAACGCGTACATTGCGTGTGAAGTTATGAACTTCACGCGCTGAATGAACATATCCTGGAGGTCTCCCTTCGGGTTGGCGCCGACGATCATGATAATTGACATAAAAAAGAAAGCCACAGTCGTAACTATGAACCATTTCTGTGAATCCCGGCTGACATCGAATCCCATCCGGCACTTCCCGAACATCAGCCACGCGATGCCACCACCCAAGATGATCGGCAGCGCCATCAGAACGACGAGTATCATGCGATCCGCCGATTCGAGTGGCACCGCATTGGGGTGTGGGCTCTTCCCGATGACCCTCAACAACAGTTGGCTCTCGTAGCCGAGCAGAAGCACCGCCGCAACAATGAAAACCAGCACCACAATGATCCGCTCCCCAACCCCGGCCGTGACTTTGTCTCGCATTTTTTCGACCAGTTCTCTGCCTTCCGCCAGCACGAGAGCTACAAAGCCCAGCACAAGCATCGCGAGAATCATAGCCGTCATCAGCATGTAAACTCGCATGCTGTTGATTGTGGCCAGCCAGCCTGTCGTCTTCTCTAAGAGGCAGAGCGGCACGCAGAGGATCGCCAGGAAAAGCGCCACAAGCAATGCGTTGTATCTACGCTTGCCAAGCCTGAGACTCCAGCAGGTAAAAGGCAGGAAGCCCGCCAGGGCAACAGGGAGGGTAAACTGGGCTCTCAGTTCGCTCATATACAGGCCGATCTGGTCAATGAACGTGACGGAGAACACGTCTGTAGGGGCAAGTTTTTCATACTGGCCCCTGCCGACCGCATGGAGAAAACCCTCCCACGTTCGGGGATAACCCCAATTCATCGGTGGATTTCGTATGTCTGAGGCCAACGGCATATACAAGTAGACCAGCAGTCCCAGTTCCACCAGCAGGAACGTAATAGCCACGGTCTTGCCACGAGGCAACATTACGTATGCCACGCCAATAGTGGCAAAATTCACTATCACATATATCCAGAAGGGCACGGTGCGCGGCCCGTTCAGCCACTTCAGCTTTGCGGCCCAGGGGTACAGCGGCTGCCCGGTGGGATCTATTACCTGGTCGGCAAGCTTTCCCAGGACAACGTTCAGCCCGATCATGCCGAAGATCACAAGGCCGACTATGGCAAAATCGCGGAACAGTTTGAGATCCTTGAAAAGGATCACTAAGGCAATGGGGCCAAGAGTGAGCAGAACCGACGGCCAACAGTTCGTCAATCCCACCCCGAATGCAATGGCTATGGCGAACAGGAGTTTATCTGACGGTCTTTTCATCCATAAGTAGGCCAACAACAGAATGAGAGACACGAAGAACGCGTTAAGGGTATAAACTTCGACAATCGTCGCCTGTGACCACATGACAGGGCTGAAGGCGAAGAGCAGGCTGCCGACGATACCCCCGCAGCAGGCAATTACTCCCTCCCGTGTCGGCTCGCTCTCGACGCCTTCCCTGCGCATGCTCGCCAACATGTCGCGTCCTGATCGGCAGACGAGCATAGCGGTAAGGCCGCTTGCCAGCGCTCCGGAAAAAGCCGAAAGCATGCCTATTCCCCACGACGGATTCGGCTGTCCGAAGTAGGTCTTGAAAGAAAACACTCTCGCAAACAACCAGGCAAGAATACTCCAGATCGGGTATCCAGGCGGATGAGGGACCCCAA
This sequence comes from Lentisphaerales bacterium, assembly GCA_004525935.1. GTDB lineage: Bacteria > Verrucomicrobiota > Kiritimatiellia > SPBP01 > SPBP01 > SPBP01. The sequence continues at coordinate 2,569 of SPBP01000285.1, forward strand.
GGTAATCCCCCGCTACAGCCAATTCACCCGCATCCTCGAGTGACACCGTCGGGGCAAGGGTATAAACGTAAACAACGAGAGCAACAAAGAAGGATGCGACGAAGGCAAGCCAGTCCCATTTGCCCAGCAGAGCTGACTTGATATTGTCAGCATTAACCGCCTTGTTGCTTTCCGCTAACTCACTGGTATCAGATTGCACGTGCCGGTCACGCTCCGATTCATTGTTCCATCAACAATCTCTAAATATACCACCGCTTGTCCGGTCTCGCAAGCGTACTGATTCGCCCATGGCACTGAGCAATCAGCGCAGGCTTCGGGATTCGAGGCTCACGAGACACTACGGGTAGCGAGGTTATCGGACGGCAGCACGAGTGTCCGAATCGGCAGGGACCTCACAAGCATACCTTCAGCATGAAGTCCATAATTAAGCCAGCTGAACCTAAGTTTTCTTAGGTGGTGAGCGCCTGAAACCACTTTGAAAGGCGAGTTTCCAGACAAGCCAGAAAGCCTCGCTGCATATTGAGGAGGCCATTTTCGAGTAACCGGATCGGCGATCCTCGAAGGTAATGGGGATTTCCAGTACACGGAACCCTTTACGCCAGACCTTGTGAGTCATCTCGATCTGAAAGGCATAGCCATTCGACATGACCGAGTCCAGATTGACGGCCTCAAGAACCTCGCGCCTGAAACACTTGAAACCTCCGGTTGGATCAGTCACGGGCAATCCGGTAACTACGCGCACATAAGTTGCCGCCCCTTTGCTGAGCATCAATCTGCTCAATGGCCAGTTCACTATCCGGATACCCCCGATGTACCGGGAACCGAGTATGAGATCTGCATTCTCCGCGGCCTTCAGAAAATTGGGAATCTCGGCGGGATCGTGGGAGAAATCCGCATCCATTTCAAACACCAGCCTGTAGTCGCTCCGGAGTGCGTACCGGAACCCTTCGACATAAGCGGTTCCGAGTCCCATCTTGCCGGAGCGGACGATCAGATGGACACGCCCGCTCGATTCCTGTATCTTCCGGACCAGATCAGCCGTCCCGTCAGGCGACCCGTCATCAACCACCAGGACGTCCAGACAGGGATCCTGCCGGAGTATCTCCGGAATCAACCGGGGAATGTTGTCAGCCTCGTTGAAGGTGGGGATCACCACCAGCGCCCGGCCGGCGCGGGATTCAGCGGACTCCATAAAATTCCTTGATGGCATCGGTGATATATACCAGCTGTTCTTCCGTCATTTCAGTGTGC
>SPBP01000001.1 GCA_004525935.1 Lentisphaerales bacterium
AGGTGAGACCGTCGCCGCAACGTGGGCCGCTGGTGCACAGGCCCAGGCCTGCGTCTACCCCGCGGTTGAACGCAAATGATATCAGGCAAGCGCTCGAGCTGCCGCCGGCCACGCCGGGTCGAGCAGGACCTGTTGATGAGCTTGATACGACATACAGGCGTATTATCGAGGAAGTCTTCTATCGGTCGTGGCGCCAGCCGAGCTATGCAGATGCAGGAAATGCGACGGCGTCAGCCTCAATACAGCTTGGCTCCAGTGGGTTGGTCACAGGGCGAAAGCTCTCCCGACCGTCGGGCAATGCGGTGCTGGATGCGTCCGTGCTGAAGGCGCTGGATTCGGTTGCACGCATCCCCGGACTATCGCGTTCTTATATTGAGCAGCATCCGACGGTGGAACTGGTATTCAGCGTCGAAAAGGAGTAAGAAAAGAATGATGAATAAGAGATCCGGATTTCTTCTGATGTGCGCGGTTGCGGCTATGCTCATGGCTGGAATCGCGTGCGACGGCCAGGCAGAGACGATCGCCATTCGGAAACGGGGAGCACAGAAGTCGCTGATCAATATTGCGGGCCTGACAGTGGATGAGAGCCGCTTCTCAGCAGCGTGCCGGGCGGTGCTCACGGCGGATCTTGAACGCTCCGGATGGTTTACTGTTTCCCCTCCTGACACCGCGGCTTTTGCGGTGGTCGGTAATTTCGGCGAAATGGACGGTAATGTTTTCGGGCGGTGTGTCGTTACGGATCGGACGAAAGACAAGGTTGTGCTGAAAGAGTCGTTCCGCAGACCAGTGAATGAGTTCCGTAAACTGGCTCACGAACTTGCGGATGCAATAGTCTTTGCGGCGCGTGGAGTGCCGGGCATAGCATCATCAAGAATCGCGATGATCGGAACGCTTTCGGAAGCAAAGGAAATCTATGTGTGTGACTCTGACGGACACAATATGACCCGGGTTACTCACGATCGGTCGATCAGCGTGTCGCCACGATGGAACCCGAATGGACATGAAATTGTCTACACGTCGTTCAGAACGTCTTTTCCCTACATCTACGCAATTGATGTGCGAACCGATCCGCCTAAGCGTACTCAGTTGACGAAATTCCCCGGTCTTAACATGTCAGCAGCTATTTCGCCGGACAGCAGGGAAATGGCTCTGTCTCTCTCAAAGGACGGCAACCCTGACCTGTACAGGATGCGGCTCGGGTCAACCGACTTGACCCGACTGACCCGAACCCCGAACGCAGCCGAAGCAAGCCCCTCCTGGTCCCCCGACGGGAAATACCTCGTGTTTGTCTCGGACACGCCCGGCCGGCCACACTTGTATATCTGCGACAGAAACGGGGACAGCCTACGACGGATAACTTTTGAGGGCAGCGAGAATGTGGCTCCCGCATGGAGCGCCGGAGGAACGATTGCCTATGCAAGTCGACGCGAGGGGCGTTACCAGATCTGTCTTATTGATCCCGACTCGGGAGAGGAAATCTGTCTAACGCGCGACAATGCGGACCACGAAGATCCGACGTGGGCGCCTGACGGCAGGCACATCGCATACGTGAGAACGCAGAACTACCGCTCTGATGTGTATATTCTTGACACAATGGGAGATGCTGAAATACGTTTGACGCCTGACAAGGGGGACTGGTATTCGCCGTCGTGGTCGGCGCGATAACCGTGTTCCGTGCTGGGAGGTAACATGTCTACTGGTAGATGGTGTGCGGTTGTCGTAATCGTGTGTAGTTGTGCCGTGTTGGCGGCGGGCTGCAGAACGAAGGGTAGTATGCCCGGCGATGACCTGCCGCCGGTTGATGTGCTTGAGGGAAACTTTGAACTGGAGAGTGCATGGGACAATCCGGGCACCCTCGACGAGAAGGCCATGTTCGAAAGCGTTAACTTCGATTTTGACAGTTCACAGATCGCGCCTGGCGAACGATCGAAGATCGAGCAGGTGGCCGATTACATGAGACGGAACCCAGGGACAAGGACGGTTCTTGAGGGTCACTGCGATGAACGGGGCAGCCGGGAATACAACCTGGCTCTTGGCGAGAGGAGAGCTCTGGCTACACGAGCGTACCTGATCGGACTCAGCATCGACAGCTCCCGGACAACAACGAAGAGTTATGGAGAAGAACAGCCTCTGGATCCGGGACACACGGAATCAAGCTGGCGCGCAAACCGCAGGGTTGAATTCGCCGTTTATCGCCGCTAGCAGTGAAACGGGCCCTGCGTCGACCGTGGTGATTCTGCACAGGTTTCATCAATTGTAGACCACAATGATTACTCTGTTTCCTCCAATGGGTCTTCTGGGCGCCTCACCGGGATTTTCAGAGATTTTGATCGTCTTCATTGCCGTATTGGTTCTGTTCGGCCCCAGGCAACTGCCCAAACTTGCACGAAGACTAGGCAAGTTGTGCGAGGATCTCCGATCCGCGTCTCAGGACTTTCGTGACCAGATAATGGACATCGATGCCGAGAGCAGTTCTGAAGCAGGTAGGCTCTCTGCCACGGTTCCCAGTGCTGAGGGTGCGGATGGGAAAGACTCCCAACCTGGCGGAACACGCGAAGCCGAGCACGATCATGAAGGGGAACATACGATTGAAGGCTGATGTAGGCGCGGAAAAGCCGTTGCTGTCACATCTGGAGGACCTTCGGACCGTCCTGATCCGGTGTTTTGCAGCGCTTGCAGTGGGAATGTTGGCAGCAATCCCGCTTTGCCGCTCGATCTTCAACATCCTGAAGTTGCCGTTGATCCGAGCCGGCAGGAACCCTGATGTGTTTCTGATCCCGTTTGAGGTCACGGGCGGTTTCAGCGTGGCAATGCGGATAGTGTTCTGGAGCGGTCTTCTTTTCAGCCTGCCGTTCATCGCAGTCTTCTCAGCAACGTTCGTGTTTCCGGGCCTGACCCCTAAGGAGCGCCGAATCGTGGTGCGGGCCTCGGCCTTCGCGGTGGCTCTGTTTGTCGTGGGTGCTGCTCTGGGCTATTTTGGAACACTGCCCCTGGCCCTGAACGTCATGTTCGGAGTCAGCGAATGGATCGGTTTCAGTGCCGGTCCGGTGTATGTGAGAAACTATGTGACTTTCTGCCTGCACCTGATGCTTGGCTTCGGACTGGCGTTCGAACTTCCGGTGCTTCTTATAGCACTTGCTCGAACGGGCGTGCTGCATGCGGCCCAACTCAGAGCTGTGCGTCCCCATGTGATGGTGGGTCTGCTCGTCCTGGCAATGCTCCTTACGCCGCCGGACATCTTCACTCAACTGATGATGGCCCTGCCCCTGATCCTGCTTTATGAGGTGTCCATCGGCATTATTGCCGTGAGTGAACGGCGGAAGCCTGGCGGCTCTGGGCTTGCCTGACGCGCACAGATGCAGCATTATTGCCCGGCATGCACGTCGGCAAAAGAACGTGTCGCCAACAATCGGGAGGTGTCATGCAAGAGAACGATATGTTGTTTCTTGGGCTGGACTCCAGCACTCAGAGCCTGAAGGCGATCGTCATGGACCAGGGCCTCAAGGTTGTTTACACGGCTTCCGTTAACTTTGACACAGACCTGCCTGAATTCGGAACTGAGGGAGGCGTCCACCACGGACCGGACGGACTGACCGTGACCTCGCCCACAATCATGTGGGTTGCCGCACTTGATCTGCTCCTGAAGAAGATGGCTGAGGACCGTTTTGATTTCGCGAAGGTGGCGGCCGTTTCGGGGTCGGGACAGCAACACGGCAGTGTCTATCTGAAGAAGGGTGGAATCAAAGCACTGAACGGCTTGACTGCCGGCAACTCACTGCGCAGCCAACTCGAAGAGTGCTTCTCGATACCCGATTCGCCGATATGGATGGATTCAAGTACGGGACAGCAGTGCAAGATGCTTGAGTCTGCGCTTGGCGGCGCGCAGGCTGTGGCAGACTTAACGGGTTCCCGAGCTTACGAGCGTTTCACAGGCAACCAGATTGCGAAGATGTTCCAGACAAAAAGGCAAGGCTACGAAGACTCGGAGAGAATCCTGCTTGTGAGTTCTTTCATGGCTTCGTTGCTTGTCGGCGACTATGTGCCGATCGATGCCAGCGACGGATCCGGCATGAACTTGATGGACCTGCGTTCGAAAACATGGAATCGGCAGGCTATTGATGCAACCGCTCCGGGACTCGAACAGAAACTCGGCCAGATAGTTCCTTCACATTCCGTCGCTGGCCCCATTCACAGCTACTACAGGGATCTGTGCGGCTTCACGCGAGACTGCCTTGTCATCTGCTTTTCGGGTGACAATCCCAACAGCCTCGCAGGTCTGCGACTGCAACGTGCCGGTGATATTGCCATCAGTCTCGGCACTAGTGATACGATGTTCGGATCCTTGGCATCACCTACCCCTTCCGCGTCCGAGGGCCATATCTTCGCAAATCCGGTGGACCCGAACGGCTACATGGCGATGGTGTGCCAGAAGAATGGGTCGTTGACAAGGGAACGCGTCCGCGATGAGTTTGCCGGTGGAACGTGGGATGCGTTCGACAAGGCTCTGGCCAGAACCCCGGCCGGCAACAACGGGAACGTGGGCTTCTACATTGACGAACCGGAAATCACGCCCCCTCTCCTGCAAACCGGTGTTTTTCGTTTTGACGCCAGCGGAACAAGACTCGATAGCTTTGCACCCGACCTTGACGCGCGCGCAGTTGTCGAAAGCCAATTTCTATCTCTGCTCGTCCACGGCTCAAACATAGGTCTGAAACCAGCGGGGATTCTTGCCACCGGCGGGGCCTCAACAAACAAGTCGATCACGACAATAATGTCCAATGTTTTCGGGGTCCCGGTCTATGCCGGAGAGCAGCCTGATTCTGCAGCTCTTGGTGCGTGTTACCGGGCACTGCACGGCTGGCAATGCAATGCGGCGCAGGCATTCGTTCCGTTTGCGGACACCGTCAAGGGAGCTCCCAAAATCCAGCAGGTTGCCACCCCGAATGCGGCCGCACATGCGGCGTATTCGGCCATGCTGGACCACTATCGTGCACTAGAAGGATCGCTCGTCTGACACAGGAAAGAGGAAACCAAATGGAAACTGAACGGATCAAGTATAACGGCTGGCAAAACTGCATGCGTTTGAGCAATAAGGAAGTAGAACTGATTGTGACCGCGGACGTCGGCCCGCGCATAATCCGATTTGCCTTCGTCGGGGAGAGAAACGTTCTCGGTGAAATCGCAGATCAGGCGGGCGGCACAGGCGAAACCGAGTGGATGATTCGCGGCGGACACAGACTGTGGATTGCGCCCGAGGAGAAGCCCAAAAGCTACGAGCTGGACAACACTGCCATATCGATTGAAGAGATCCCATGTGGAATCCGAACAACCCAGGAGCCCGGGAACCTGACACATGTGGAAAAGAGCATGGAAATCAATCTCGCTTCCGACACCAACGATGTCACGCTGAAGCATGTCCTGACAAATCGAGGAAAGACGTCGATTACGCTTGCCCCATGGGCGCTGACAGTCATGGCGCTACGGGGCACGGCTATCATTCCAATGCCCAAGCATGTCCCTCATACAGACCGCCTTACACACAACCAGGAATGGAGCCTGTGGGGATATACAGACCTGAGCGACCCGCGGTGGAAGCTTGGTCCAAAGTATATCATGTTCCGTCAGGACCCGACGAAGGGGCCGAACAAGCTGGGCATAGCACATAGAGAAGGATGGGTGGCCTACCTCCTTGATGAGTTTGCGTTCATCAAGCGGTATGTCCACGTTGAGCGGGCACAGTATCCTGACGGTGGCGTGAGTTTTGAGACGTTCTCAAACGAGGAGATCCTTGAACTGGAGTCTATCGGCCCGCTTACGACACTCAAGCACGGGCAGTCCGTTCGCCATGAAGAGCGATGGTCACTCCACAGACACATTCCGGTGTGCGGTACCGAAGCGGAAATCGATTCCCACGTTCTGCCCTTGGCGTAGAGTCTCTCTAGAATCTGAAATCGGCAGAGGCAAGCCGATTGCCGAGCTCGCTCATGACTCTAATGTCGTCATCCGGTCCATCGGATTCAAACGTTGCCGAGAAACGAAGATATGCTCCCGCGTCATCCCAGGGCACTGTCGATACTGAGTGCTCGAGTATAAGGTGCTGAGACGCTTCCGCCGCGTTGGCGAACTTCTGCGAACCGGCCGCAACAGGCGCCGCAACATATAGGTAGAATGTGCCACCGGGCATCCGGGCATCGAAACCGGCGGCCCTGAGCACTTTGACAAGTTTGATAAGCCGACCTTCGTAGTGCGCGCGAATATCGTCGGCCAGGGACCTATCCGCAATTCCGGTGCAAGCCGCAATTTGAATGGCCTTGAACTGCCCCGAATCGATATTGTCCTTGACTTGGGCATAGGCATCAACGAGGCGGGCGGAGCCCGCGACGAACCCGAGACGCCAACCTGTCATGTTGTAGCTCTTGCTCATCGAATGCAGCTCGAGGGCCACTTCCATGCCGCCGGGACGACTTAGAATCGAGAGTGGCTGAGTGTTATAGGTGAGCGTCGCATAAGCAGCATCTTGTATCACAAGAATCTCGTTGGCCTCGGCAAAGGCAATTAACCGGTCAAAAAACGCAGCTGTCGCTACGGCACCGGTCGGATTGTTGGGGTAATTCACGTAGAACAGCTTTGCGCTTCGTGCCGCATCGCCATCGATCGCATCCAGATCCGGTAGAAACCCATTTTGCACACGAAGCGGCACATTCTGGACTTTTCCACCCAGATAGCGCGCATGCGTCCCGAGCACTGGATAGCCTGGAACCGTCACAAGAACCGTGTCACCCGGATTAACGAAACATAGCGGCAACATCGCCAGCGCTGGCTTGGAGCCAATGCTGTGGACTATTTCAGTGGCTGGATCAAGATCGGCAACCCCGAAGAAGGCGGACATATATCGCGCGGCTGCCTCCTTGAATTCCCCGATCCCATTGTCAGAATATCCACGATTGTCAGGATTATCGACCGCTTCCTTCAAAGCTTCGCGGATAGGCAACGGGGCAACTTGATCGGGTTCGCCCACTCCGAAATCCAGCAACTCCACATTCGGACGCGCTTTTCTTGCCGCCGCTTTTGCGCGCTTGATCCGTTCGAACTTGTATATCTCCGTTGATGTCCCGAACAATCTGCCGCCTATGCGGTCGGCGAACACTTTCTGAAAGTCCATAGCTTCTCCCCCTGCGATCTATTGGCTGTCTGATTCTCGTGTTTGAGAGTATTTCCGGATGAACCTTTTCTCCTGACAAGGCCTCGCTTCTCAAGGATTGGGCGCAATTGGTTCGGTTAGCTCCCCCTCTCGATCACTTTCTGGTGACGGCGGGACATACGGATCTAGAATCCAGCGCTTGTTGAACCAGAACCACTGCTCCGGCTGTTCTCTTATGGCTGCCTCGATCTGATTGAATACGAGCTGCGTCATCCTTTGCCAATCCTGTTGCTTGTCCATGGTCAAATCAGGCCATACGGGATCGAGACAACGCATGCGGTGATGTGTCCAGCTCAGCCTCGTGCAGACTGCTGGAAAGATCGGAGACCGCGTCTGCCTGGCAAAAAGACCCATGCCCCCGACAACGTTCGCCTCCTTGCCAAAGAACCTGACACTAACGCCTTCTGTTCGCATACGGACATCGGGCATAAAACCCAGGATTTCGCCGTTCTTCAGCCTGCGAATTACACTCTTGAGCAATGCCGAGCCCCTCTGCACAGTCGGAATGCCGGTACTCCCACGCAGTCTGTTAAGGTAGCGATCGACAATGGGGTTCTTCTGCTTGCCCGTAACGAAGAATATAGGCAGCCCGGAGAGTTGGGCAACAATGCCTGCAATCTCCCACGACCCCATGTGCGGGCACGCCAGGATCGCTCCAGTCCCGGTCGCAACATGCTTCGCAAGCATCTCGGAGCTCTGCTCATAATCCAGAACATGCCTCCGCATCCAATTCACAGTGACCGACGGAATACGGATCATGTCGACGGCGCAGAAGACGAAGTTCCTTAACGACATCCACGCAATGCGGCGCATCTCCCGATGTGTATATTGATCTCCGAAGACTTCGGTTAGTCGGGTGATCGCCTGCCGAAGCCTGAATCGGAACACGTGGAAGGCGATTACTGCCATGATCCAGCCGACTCCCAACGCCAGTCGGTAGGGCAGAATTCGGAACAGACCAACGCATGCCCGGAGAAACAGGTATTCGACCACATGCCTGGCTCTGTGTTTCATGGCAAGCCTGTTGTTCCTCACACCTCGGTCGGATCACAACGCTTCAGGGGAACCGGCCCCCTCTGATTGCTCGGAGGACCGGGCTCTGCTGCATCTCCACCGCCTGCTCCGGACAGGTTTCGTGGCAGCAGCAACACCCTATGCACTTGTTCGCTTGTATCAAGGCTGCAGTGTGCCCCACTATTCGCAGCACCTGAACTGGACACGCTCGTACGCACATGCCACATGCAATGCATTTGTCTGAAAACGACGGTCGAATCCAGAGATAATGCCTCAACACTCTCACGAGCCCGCCTGGAATCACAGCACCTATCAAGGTGCTGGGCGCCTTGAATCTCGGCGGCGCGACATCCTCAACACGTGCTCCGATCACTTCTATCTCATCAACACGTGCTTCACCCGCTCCCAGTTTTGCCGATTCTGCGAGGTAGTGAACATTCTTCGCATTTATTCCCAAGATGCGACATAACACCGTATCAAGCGCAACACCGTCGACCGACGCGGCGAGAATGCCCAACTTTACCGGTCTGCCACCGGATGGCCCCTCTCCTTCCATGCCGACTATTCCGTCGGCTATCGCGAGGCCCGGTCTGACCTTGGAATAAAGCGCTGCAAGAAGGCGTCCAAATTCTCGTGGCGTTGGATAACTCTTGTGAAGCCCCGTCTTCTGAAAACCTGGTATGGTGCCATAGGTGTTCTTCACCGCACCCGTGAGAATCGTCAGGAGATGAGTCTTGACCTTCGGCAGGTTTATTACGAGATCGGCATTCAACACAGGACTGGCTACCGAAAATGAGAACCCGTCCACAGTAAAAGGAATCGACCCTTCCTTCTCCAGACATAACAGGGGGACGTCTTCCTCCCGGCACATGGCAAGAAAGCCAGTCTTCTCCCACACACTTTCTATCTTCATGACGTTGGCCGGGCTATCCGCGACAACCGGTTTGCCGCCAAGTTCCTTGACCATTCTTATCAGGCCGCGCACAAGCTCTGGATGAGTTGTAACTGCCTTCTCGGGTTCACGGGCGGTCAAGAGATTCGGCTTCAGAAGCACCGTCTGGCCACTCTTGACGAACGACTTGAGTCCACCCAGATGTTGAAGCAGCCTTGGCAGAGCGACTCCGATGGTCTTTCGGCTGTAGTCATCAGCCGCAACAAGAGCAACCCTGGTCTTCATTCCGAATCTCCGAACATTGAACTCTCAAACTGTTGCGCCCGCCCAGATGCTTTGCTAGCCTGTACGCAATCAGATGCAGTCCGGGCCCGTAGCTCAGTTGGTCAGAGCGACGGACTCATAATCCGTTGGTCGTAGGTTCGAGTCCTACCGGGCCCACAACGCTACCTGACTCGTCGGGCAGTAGAGCTCTTGACGGATGTTGTTTCATTGTCTCTTCCCTGCCGAGAACGGCCAAGTCTAAAGTGGCCCACCGAGCTAGAACGTTTTCCTCGGCGTCTTCGCCGTGCCCCACGGACATCTTAGAACAGAGCTGATCGAAACAGGATTCTGCTGTGAGACTTTCCCCTCTCATCCACGCCACTATTCCGAGCGCGTAGGTCATGTAGTCTCCGCCAGTCTCCCGGTCCGATTCGGAATACGCGGCGATCATCTGCTTCTCGGGCAACTTGCGAGTCAGGTAGTCGCCAATTGGACCCCAGAATGTCCGCCCGTGCTGTCCAATCCTGTTCCACCTGTCCTGTGCGGCCCCGCGGTCACGGCGATATCGCCAGCAGGTGGCGCCGGCGAAAAACGCGGCTTTGTCACGGTCGAATGAGCTGGAGCTCGGCTTCTCGACGATTTCGTCGTAGAGACGAATGACTTCGTCGTAATCTCCGATCCTTTCTGCCACAGCGGCCTGGAGGAAGATGACGCTGGTGGGGCAGTTGACATAAGAATGCATCTGCTCAAGTGCAAGCCTAGCCATCTCCCAATCATTCCGAGCAACATGCAGCCCATAGAGAATGTGAAGGGCTTTCAGGGAATTGGGCCAATGCAGCAAAGCCTCGCTAACAAGCCCTAATGCATCGTCAAGTCTCTTCTCCGCGATGGCACATTGCGCCAACCCCAGCAGCGCCTCCGGGTTCCTGGGTTCACGGCAATACGACTCCACAAAACACGCCTTGGCCTTTTCGACGGATCCGCTTCGCAGGTTAATAGTGCCCATCGGAAGCAGAGGGTCGGGATCGTCGGGGTCCTCCACCATGGCCTGAATGAAGGCATTCATTGCGCCCTTCATATCGTGCTGAGCATGTCGTTTCATGCCGATAAAGAACCAATGTTTTACCACGTTCCGGGAACGAAGTTCCGTATGGTCTGGTGTTATCACTAGGGCGGCGAACAAGCCGGCCGCAACGAGCAAGAACAGCTTCCGGCAATTTCGTTCCCGCAGGTATTCCACGAAGCTCAGAACGTAGTATCCTGAAAACGGCAAGAGCGCAACTACCAGGGGGAGTCTGAATCGCGACGCCACCTGGAACGGAAACAAAGCCACAAAATAGGCTACAGCGAATATTGTGAGGAATCCCGGTTTCCTCTGGCGCTGCAGTAATGACAAGAGCAGGCCGACCGCGGCGGTGCTCCCAAGGAAGGCAAAGCCGGGCCAGATGGGAAGACGGAGGAGGCCCGACATCTTCTTGAAGCGATAGATGTCTATTTCCTGGCTTATTTCGAAGGCCCCAATGCTCATAAGAAGCTTCTTTGCCTGCAGAACCAGCCATTCGCCAGGTCTTGTCCGGATGGTCTGTACGGTTCTATGAATCCAGTATTTTTCTTTCTCGGCAACGAGAGTCTTGCCTGCCAACAAAGGTTCACGAATGAGATTCTTCCACTCCGTCCCAAGCGGCACAATCAGCCCCCCGTAGTCGGGGTTGTTCCCCATGTAAAGACAGCTGCCGGCTTGTGTTCGAAGAATGGGCGTTCCGGCAATGCGCCAATTCCAAGCTGCTATCGGCACAGACAACAACAACGCCGGCAAAAGAAACAGGAGCAGACGGTATACCACGGTTTTGAGAGCACCGCCTGTTGAAATGGCGGCGGAGTCGGTCCTCTTACTCGCCAGATCCCAGATGATCCACAGTGCCATCGCTGGCAGACAAACCAGCATGTTTGCCCTGACAAGGCTGGACAAACCCACAAACAGCCCCGCCCCGAGCAACCACGGCAGGCGACCGCGATCTGTGTAGATGGCAAAGCAGAGAAAGCAGAGACTTAGCGTCAGCACCGCAAAATTCTCGGCGTAGAATGTCGCTTCGAAGAGAATGAATGGCCAATAAGATGCCGCCAGGAAAGCGCTCACAAGGCCGATTCTTCTGCTCCACACTATCTCGGCCATCTTCCCAATGGCAACAGCCTGCAGGGCGCCCAAGACGTGGAACGCGAGGAATATGATTTCCGGTCTGGGTCCGAAGAGAAAGAACCACGCCGCGAGGTAGAGAGGATACATCGGCGTATAGTTGCTCGGTTCCCACCACACCATGTTGCCGGCCGCAATCTGCTGCGCCCAACTGACATAAACGTGAGCGTCGGCTATAGGGTAGTCGAAGAGTTCATTGCAGTGTGACGCCTGCAGAAAATAGGCTGCCCTCAATACCAGCGCAAAGAGGAAGATGTGCAAATATGATATTCGACTGATTAGTGACAACCGCTTTTCCAAGAGTCGGCCTCGACAAGCCATTTCGTCGGGTACTGTCCATCGCGTTCCGCGCTTACAGCCGCAGCTGTATCTCCGCTGTGGTGTTGATAGGATTCCGGAGCCGAAAAAGCAACAACATACTTGTCTTATTGCCCTTTCATAGGATAACTTAAATCAGGTTGTGTCGCATACGGGGCCCGATTTACTTCAGGTCTGCCGCTCGGGAGATTGGTATGCCTAGATCCAAGAAGATGCCCGAGACTCCCCGGCTCACGCCGGAGAAGACAGCAGAAGTCGTAAGCGCTGTTCGTGCTTTGTGTGTGATCTTCAACACCAGCTTGACATATGATACCCACCACCAGGTGTTCAGAAACGCCGTGGAGGAGCGCATGCCCCTTTTTGGAGCAGCTTTAGAGGGGACCTCGGGGATTCCGCTCTACTTTATTGACGGACATGTGCAACTGGGGTCTTTATCTCTGGAACCGGGGTCATCGCTGTTTCAAAAGCTGTCCGAACGATTTCTGCTCGCAGGAATATCCGGCATCTCGATCCATCCCGGAGTGTCAGCCAAAGATCTCATTAGACTCGTGGAACTCGTGGTGTCACATGCCAATGAGATAGCAAAGCACGGTTTGCAGCAACTACTCGCAAAGGCCGGCATACAAACGATAGTTGAGCACAGGGCAAAAACGCAGGATGTGCGCCCTGTTTCGAGCAGACGCAAGTCGACATCGAACCAGCAAGGCACACAGGGAGATGTTCGGGCCGAGCATGCAATCCCGAGCACGTGGGACGTGGGTGCTTCGGAAGCCAACAGGGTCTTCACCCTCGAGAATTATGACGCGTCCTACACAACAAAAACGTTTCGAGATTTCGTAAGCGGGGCCATTGGAGCGCTGTCCAGGAAAGAGGCCGACTTCCGGGAGGTCGCCGACATCATATCGACGGAGTTTCAGCACAGAATCAACGAGAAGCTCGAAGTGGTACAACGAGAGCACGAACGGAAGGTGCGCCTCGTAACAAGTATGCGCGACCTTGTTTTGCATGAACTTGAGGTGATGCATCTTGCGGCACTTATTATCGATTCACATCTCAATGTGCTGGCCTGCAACCAGACCGGCAGGGAAATCCTTGGCAATGCCACCAGGCTCGAAACGGGCACCTCGCTGGAGTCGTTCATCGGTTCCCAGGTTGAAAGACAGGTCATCGACATCAACGGCATCAGCCATGAAGCACATCTACTGACGTCGGTTCTGCGCGAGACCGGAGAGAAGATAATGCTGGTGTCACTGGAGTAACTGAGCATGGCAAAGAAGCACGAACGTTCGATTACTGCTGCCCCGAGTGTAGCGGTGATCACCATAACGCCGGACACTCGCGATGCGTCCGTGGTGCGCCGCGAGGAAATCAACAGGATGCTTGTCGAGACGACTGCTTCCAACTCCAGGACGGACCTAACGTACAGGCCATTGATAGATTGCATACTGGACGGAGTCCTGATAGCTCAAGAAGATGGGGTCATCACGAACACCAACGAGAGCGCATGTTCCCTCCTCCAGTTTTCAGAGCCGGAGATGGAGAAGCTTACGGTTCCTCAACTCATATCGGGCGCGGACGCATCACTCATGGGGAAGATTGTCAAGCGGCTGGCCGACGAGCGTCACGTCTGCATCGAAGGCTACATGCCGAGGAAAGACGACACGATGTTTCCGGCGGAGATAGTAGCAACGACCGTGAAGTACGGAGAGGAATTGCTCTACTGCTTCTTTGTTCGCGACGTGAGCCGCCGAAAGAAGGCAGAAGAGTCTCTCAGTTCAGTGACCAGAAGCATCATGCGGGCAAAGCGCGTAGAGACCGCAGGCACCATCGCCGGGCAAATCGCTCATGACTTCAATAACCTGCTCACTCCTCTTCTTGCATACCCGGAGTTAATCAAGAGGGACCTTCCCGAAGGATGTCGCAGCAAGAATCTCCTTGATGTGATAGAGAAGACTTCCGAGGACATGCTGCGAATCACCCAACAGCTCCTTGATCTGTCGAGACGAGGCCAGCATTCGCAGAACATCTTCAACGTTAACGATGTTGCCGACAGGGTTGTGTCGCTGCTTCGCGAAAGCGGCACTTTTACGGATGTCGATCTTGCCGCCGATCTGGCGCCGGACCTGCTGCCAATCAAGGGAGCGGCTGAGCAGATGTTACGTGTTGTTCAGAACCTCTGCCAGAATGCGATAGACGCGGTGGAACAGTCGGGGCGCGTGGAAGTCAGAACCGGCAATGTATACGTTGACAGGCAGGCGGGTTACTACAACAAGATTCCTATCGGAGAATATGTGAGGCTGACTGTATCCGACAATGGTCCCGGCATACCGGACAACATAAGGGACAACATATTCGATCCTTTCTTCACGACGAGAAGGGCATCAAAGAGAAGAGGGTCCGGCCTCGGATTGAGCGTCGTACACGGCATTGTGAGGGACCACGATGGCCTGATAGACATTGAGACGGCGCCAGGCAAGGGCACATCGTTTCATTTGTATTTTCCGATCTGCCGAGATGAGGAAGAGACACCTGATGCTGGGCCAGCCAAGATACCTCCTGAGAGGATTCAGTCCGTGCTCGTGGTTGACGATGATGCCCAGCAGCGCGAGATAGTCGCCGGTCTTTTCGGACGTCTTGGATCTCAGGTCTGGTCGGTACCTTCGGGAGAGCGGGCAGTGCAGTTCATCGCCGAATGTGCCACAATGGGAACCAACGAACAAAGCAAGCAACGCGAGGCGCGCCTTCCCGACATAGTGGTCATGGATGTCATAATGGATCCTGGCATGGACGGAAACGAGGCGTGCAAGAGAATTCTTGAGTTGCATCCGGAACAGAAGGTCATCATGGTATCGGGCTATCCTCCGCGTGAGGCAGAACGCGGATCACAAGCGGTGGGCGCGATAACATACCTGGCCAAACCCCTTACTCTCGAGAAGATCGAGTATGCGTTGAGCCAACTTGAAGGGGAGAGGAAGCCGATAGCCGCACAAACCGGTCTGACCCCATGTACCGCCGGCGGCATTCTCATAGTTGACGATGAAGAAGGGATTCGACGGTTATTCAGCATGATACTCTCAACTGCGTTCATGAACGCAAAAGTCGATCTTGCAGCTAATGGTCTTGAGGCAGTGGAAGCATTCAAGACGGGACATCATGCGGTTATTCTGATGGACCTCCGTATGCCGGTCATGAACGGCATGGCTGCTTTCGTAGAGATTTGCGAGCACTGCAAGAAGAGCAGCTGGTCGATGCCCGCCGTTGTCTTCTGCACGGGGTTTGCACCATCTTCGGACGTAAAAGCCATTGTCAGCGGTGACGGGATGCACTGCCTGCTGACAAAACCTGTCGGCGGCGATGATCTTGTTGCCGCGGTCCGCGAACGTATTCTGGCCCGCAGATGAAGACCGTCACGTCTCCAGCGGCAATGCAGCAGCTATCGCTGAAGTTCCGCGAAGAAGCAAAAACCATCGCCCTGGTCCCAACAATGGGATGTCTCCACGCCGGCCATCTCTCCCTCGTGCATACAGCTCGTGCCACAGCCGATATTCTGGTGGTGAGCGTCTTCGTCAATCCCATGCAATTCGGGCCCGGCGAAGACCTGGATGCGTATCCACGCGATTCCGACAAGGACAAGCAGCTCTGTGAAGACGCGGGCGTTGACATTTTCTTCTTTCCGTCCAACGACGCCATGTATCCAATTGGGCACAGCTCTTTCGTCGAGGAAACAGTACTATCCCGGGAATTGTGCGGACGGCTACGTCCCGGACATTTCCGCGGAGTGACGACAATCGTGGCCAAACTACTGAACATTGTGTTACCCCACAGGGCCTTCTTTGGTCAGAAGGACGCCCAACAGGCTCTTGTCGTGAGGAAGCTTGTTTCGGACCTGAGTTTCCCTGTTGAAATTGTAACGTGCCCGACAGTGCGAGACACCGACGGACTTGCCCTCAGTTCACGAAACAAGTATATGTCCACCGAGGAACGGAATGCTGCGCTCTGTGTTCCCGGGGCACTCGAAGTTGCGGAACAGGCGATTCGCAGCGGCACTTCCGACGCACGCATGATCAGCAGCGCAATGCAAGAAGCCCTGAAACGCACTCCGGGAGTCAAGGTGGACTACGTTGAGGTCGTCGATCCGTCAACGCTGGAACCGATCGTGGCCATAAGCGGTCCGGCACTCGTTGCCGTCGCAGTGAGGATAGGGCGCACACGCCTGATAGACAACAGGCTTATTGGCGGCCCTGATGTTGAACCGCCAACCCCCTGGCTTCCACCATCCCCTTGATGATCTTCGCTGGATTTGCTCTTCTCGACAGGAATACCACGTCAGTCATGATGTCCTGTGGCTCGATTTCCGGATCTTCGCACAATACGACCAACCCGGTCTTTGGGCAGAGCTTCATGATCGCTCTGAGCAATCCGTCTGATTCATCGCCAAGCAGGTTCTTGTCTATGACTATGGACTGGAGGCCATGTCCCTTTTCAATTCTAGCCAAGGCCGACATCACGTTATCAACGCGCTCGACGCTGACATTCATTCCCCTGAGTTCCTCTTCGACATAGTCGTGCTCCCGAGTATCCCTGGCCAGAAGCACCTGCCAATGTGAGACGTACGAGCGCAATTCGTCAGGCAGCGCTTCCCCAGAAGAATCCTCCAACTCAACAGTACCGTATGGCAGCACCATCCTGTAAATATGTGATCTGTCGGAGCCGAAGAACACATCCAGCGATCCTCCGGCCTGCTCCAACAGGGATCTGACCACAGACTGGATCACTCCGGCGTCCTCAGAATCCGTTTCGTTGCTGTAATCCATGGTTACATCTCTCCCCGTCCCGGTTGAGGCGGACACGAGAATTACAGCCGCATACTCATCCCCAACATCCATAAGGAAGTCCTTCCTTGGTCTGCCGGAAACGATCCGCAACACGCCGGGCGACGACAGAGCGTCCGTAGCAACCAATGCGGTATTGAGTACCATCTGTTCCACTTCGACGCCTGTAAACGCGATCGGTGGACAATCTTCATCGGCGACTACTTCGATGGTCCAGGCCGGCGAGAGGCCCACGCGTGCCAGATTGCTGGCCCTTCTGACATGATCCGCAAGTGCCGCGGTCGACTTGCCGGCCGACTTCAAACGGCTGAATTCCAGAAGATGTCTGGCAAGTACCGCCCCTTTCCCGGCCTCGCTTGCGATTTCTTCAACAGATCGTCTCATTTCAGGAGACCCGGGCTTCAATCGAGACAGCAACGCCGAGTGCCCGGATATGCCACTCAGAATAGTGGTGAAATCGTGGGCTACGCCGCGGGCAATCCTGCCAATCAGTTCCAGTCTTGCCATCTGCTGCTCTCGCATCTCACGCAATGTCATTTTGGTGACATCGCTGATGAGCACCAACACGATGCCTCCTTCGGTCTGGGACCTGAATCTCAGCGTCCGTTTGCCACCGACGTCGAACATCTCCTTCTGTAACTCATTTGGCCCACCAAGGTCCAGAAGGAGACTCACGTCCCCTTCGGACAACATAGGAAACATTTCGCGAAGCGACACTTGACGGACAGCATCTACTTCTGCTATTCGCCTCGAAGCCGGATTCGCCCCGGTCACTTTGCCCTTCTTGTCCACAACAATCAGCCCGTCATTCAGGTAGTCCATCTGTTCCACGATCTGACCAACACGGAATCGGCTTTCTGCTTCTGCCGAGAATTGAATTGCCCAGAGCCCGAAAGCCCCGGAGATGAACATGAAGCCTATGGTCAACGCCCAAACCTTAAAGCTCGCAACGTCGAGGACCTCTTTGTAGGCTTCATCCGTGATGTTGTGGTACAGGTAATCGATCGTGGTCCATGCGGCCAGTGAGGCAATCGTGAAGAGGAATATCAGAAGGAAAACATAGTGCCATACGGCTCTTGGCAACGGTCTCATTGTTCTGCCTCTGACTCAGTTCCGGGGCCGCATTTTCGTTCGGCCAGCCTCGTCTGCCGACTCTTCGTCAACCGCCGGCTCAGGGCTTCGTCCAAATGATACCCGAGAAGCACCACAAGAATGCGTCGACGACTCGATCAGTTCCGGGAAAGACGCGGCGTGATACGCACACAACAGCTTTCACTCTGTGCTTGCCCCTGCTGACGCTCTATGCGGGCAAGCTACTAGCCCGACGACAGCATTGCGCCCGTGACAAAGGGGCTATCGGGCACGCTTGAGCAGGTACTTTCTCCGCCTCTCGACTTCTTCCTTGCGCTGCTTGGCCGCCGCCCGCATGGCGGCGAGTTCCTGCTGAAATTCTTCCTTCCTCTGCATACTGCGAATAAGCTGCCGGTGAACAAGTTCCGAGTCCCCGGGTAGACCAGTGTTGTCGGTAATGTTCTCGGGCGACGCCAGACCAACCGTCACAAATATGATTGTTTCACGCTGTGCCTGCCGCTCAGATTTGTGTGAGAACAGATACTTCCCAATAAGCGGGATGTCTCCCAGCAGTGGGACCTTCTTCACATCCTCAACATCCTCCGTTTCGGTCAGGCCGCCGATGGCAGCAGTTCTGCCGCTTTCGAGATGGAACAGTGTCTTTATCTTCTTCTGCGACACAATCGGGTACGTCTGCCCACTCGGCGCGGTTTCAAAACCGGCGGAACGCGTAAGTACAGGCTCTATCATCACCGTGATATTGCTTGCCGTATTGACCGTGGGAGTAACGTTCAGTTCGACGCCGAATTTCACTTCGTCGCCCGCGTTATAGATAATTGTCGGGGCGGAGCCTTCAGTGCCGGGAGTGACCGATGCAACAAACGGCCTTCTAACTTCACCAATATGAATCAGCGCCTCCTCACCGTTGGCGACAATGATCTTCGGGTTCGAAATGATACTGATCCCATCCTTGCCCTTTAAAGCGCTCAGAATCAAGCTGAAGTCGAACGGGCTGAGCACGGCGGTCCGAACATCCGAAAGCGACTTACTGACCGTCTCGCCCATCGTGAACGAAACGTCACGCCCCCTGGCAATATCGTCACTTATTGTCCGCACCGGAATATCCGTTGGACTTGTGGTAGTAGCATCCCCGCCCTCGGACGTTGTTGTACTGGCCGGCGTTTGGGAAATCCGCTCTCCTTCTATGTCGTACAGCTCGCTCACCGTATCTGCGGATGTCCGTCCGTCCGTCTGCCCAAAAGTCCCGGCCCTATTTTGGCTCTCCGCGTAGCTTTCCTGCTGCCGCAGGAGACCGAAACTGCCAGCAATACTATAACCTTGAAGCATGGTCCAGTTGATGCCCATGTTCTTTATTGCGACATCGTTCAATTCCATGAACTTGGACTCTATGTAGACCTGTCTGCGAGGAATGTCGATTATGGTGATCAGGTCCTTCATCTGCAAAAGATTGGCTTTCGTGCTGTGGACAATCATTGCATTCCGCGACGGGTAGCTGGACATTCGACCCCGGCCATCCAGCGTAGCCTTCACCGCCTCGATAACATCTGGCACCGAAGCATATTGGAGGAAGAACGTTTCGATAAAGAGCGGGTCCGGAGCGCCGGCAGCCTTTGCCCTGATTGTATAGACGCCCGAAGCGCCCACGTCATGGAGCATCAGCCCCTTTTCCGCCAAAATTGCCTCCAGCGCCGGCTGCCACGGCACGCCCTGAAGATGAACACTCACCGTGCCTTGAAGGTTGGTGCCCGAAGTGATGATATTCACATCCGCAATTCTCGTGAAGATCTTCACGACTTTCTCGAGTTCCACGTCTTCCAGGCTGAGATAGATCAGGTCGCTCTGCAACTCCGGAACTAGTGTGTCATCCGCCCCTACATCGGGGAGTGCCTCTGTGGCAAGCGGCAACGTCACCGAACCAAAGTCAGCACCGTTACCATTCTTGCCATTCCCGTTGGACGCCGGAATCAGTGCCGGTTCGAGTGCTTCACTAGAAACAGGTTCTGTCGCCGTTACGATCCGCGGGGGGGCTGTGCCGCCCTGCTCTTCAACAACAGCGGGCGGCTCCGACACATCAACTACATCCTCGGGAGCGCCCATGGCCGCAATAAGGCTTATGCCCACTATCAGGACAACACCGGCGAGGAATACGCTTGGCACAACCATCTTGTCTCTCATTTCGCTATCTCGCCTCCCCGTAAGCAGCATCAGTATAGTTCATATCCGTTATTCGTTCTAGGCTCCGTCTCATTATTCCGTGGTCTCCTCCGCGGGCTGCGCGATAACGCAGAACGACTGATCGCCGGTAGAGTCGGTCAGAATCACGACGTTGTCACCCAATGTTTCCCGCCGATATATGACGACCGCTCCGCTGTCCTCGATAATAGATCCCAGCGAGACATCATGGACATCCCACGAGTATGGGGCGATACCGCCGCCTGCGCTAAGCTTTGCCTGCTGCCCGTCGTAGGTCATGGTCTTACCCGACGGCGATACGGTGAGGGATACTCGGTCTAGGTCGGGTCTAGAGAGAGATTCGTACTCATTCTCATCGAAGTAGCCCTGAAGCTCACTCGTATCCAGGCTCCGCTCGCACGCACCAAGAACAAGAACCGACAGCAGGGCAAGAACGACGACAGCCGCACAAGCCCGGTTCCATAAGAGTCTCATTGTACCATTCCTCCGCCTAGCTCTAACGTATTGACTACAATAACCGCTTGGCTTCTTCTTACAACTACTTTCCTGTACGGCGAACCGAAAGTCTATCGAATTTTATGGAATCCTTGCTGGTTATCGATGCAATTCTCCACCTGTACAGTTTTTGACCAAAAGTCACGGAAATGGTCTCCCCTGCTTGGACGATTTGCTCGTTGATCAGCGCCACGAAGGTGCCGCCAGGGCCCTCCACTATCCCCTGGATCACAATCTGTTTCTCGGCCCCCTGCCAGTCCGGCTTGCCGAGATTCTCGGGACGCTTTACCTCAGGCGATACGGCTTGGCCGCTGTCTCCGCCATCTTTCAAGACTTCCTGAACATGATTAATCGGCCAGAACGGATCCCGTCGTCGTCTGGCCTTGTACCGCCTCTGGGGCGGTGGCTGCGTGGCTACCTCGGTCACCGCCAGGCTCTCTTCTTCCACGTTCGGCTGATCGCCAGGGATCGGCTGCATCCCAGGTGCCACCATGCCGGGCTCCTCCATGTGCTCAAAGCCCGGGGGGGCTCCGTGACCAGCTTCTTCCGGGGGAAACATGATGTCTGGCGCCTGCCCCATTGCACAGCACGCCGATAGAGCGACCACCGCACCCACCACCGCCGAAATGCCTCTCACGAGAATCTCCTAATCGCCGTCGTCTGCTGCTGTGTCCGCATCTTGTTCCATGTCTTCGTCTTCCATTTCAAAGTCTTCATCCATGGACGTGTCTTCCACGAAATTTGTGACAATGTCAGGATTCTCCCAAATCGGCCACTGCACCCTGAAGCCGATAGAATGCCTTTCGGAGTCTCCCCCCTGTTCCGATATTGCTATGCCGGACACAAATACATATGGGTTGTTCGTTTCGATAGCGCCGATGAGATCAACCACATCCTCGTAACCGCCGAATCCTGACAGCTGGACACTGTATATTCTGAATACTCTTCTGGTTTTCGTATCCCTGGCAGGCAGGGTCAATTGGCCTATCTCGCTTATCTGGGGATCGTCTATGCCCTCTTCGACGGCAAGCCTGCGAAGGAAGTCCTGAACATTGAGGAAATAGTTGCCGAACTGAGCCTTAAGGACGTACGACTCGCTGAATTTCCTGATGGCCGCCTTTACGTCCGCACTCTTCCGCTGAATGCCCCTGGCCTTTTCAATCTCGTCGTTAGCCTTCGTGAATTTTTCTTCCAGCGCGGAGATCTGGCCTCTGGTGTCCTTCTGGGACTTCGAAAGCTTCAATATAATCTGGAACAGGCCGAATATGACGCCCACAGCGACAATGGCGCCCAGAATAAGAATCTGGAGTCGTTCTCTTTTACCTGCCGGCAGTTTCACTGACAAATTCCCTCGGTTTGAACTTCACGCCAATTGCAAAAACGCGGTGATGGGGCTCCGCATCAGGCGCCGGATCCTTCGTAAATGAGCCCGGTCTCACCTCCGCGGACTCGACCACCTCCACAAAACCTGGTGAGCGGAGGAGTCGCCGCTCCAGATTGCTCACATCCTGTCTGGGCGCCGTCCCCCTCGCCCTGCCTGCGATATCCATGGAAAAGAGCAGGGCCGCCGTATCATCCACCAATTGGAGTGATTCGCCGATTCTCAGAGCAGTAAGCTGAATAGTGTCCGGGACGATTTGTTGAAATGCATCAAGCTGTTCCCGCCAACTCATCCGGCATGCGCGCCAACCCTCGATCTCGTCAAATATGGCCTTATCGTTTCTGAACGCCGTCTGGTATTTCTGCACTTTCTGGTGCTGCTTTTCGGTCTTAGCCCACTCCGTCTGCAGCGCGCCCAATTCTTTCTTTGCCTGCTGGGCCCTTATGAACAGAACCACAATGACAACCGCAACAATCGACGCGGCTGCCCCGCCGACAATACGTGCAAGAAACTTGAGGCTGACCGGGCTGGTACTCCTGCGCTCGGTTTCAAGCAATACGTCTACGCGAAGATTATTCATGTCCGATCCCTATGTCTCCTGAAGCGTCGCGATGGCCGCACCCAAAGCTGCTGCAAAACGATCCTCACTCCCCTGATACTGCTCTGGAATGCTTCCGGCATCCGCGGCGACGGCGTCGAACGGATTCCACGAGTTCACATCAAAGCCAAGCGCGGACTTCATTTCCAGCAGCAAGTCGCGCGACCTTGTAACCCCACCGCACGCAAACACCTTGCTCACGTGGCAATTCTCTCGCCGTTCAACAAAATCGCGTGAGATAATGACTTGTTTTGTCACGCTATTCAGAGTTTCGCCCACCTGTTGAGAAACGTCGAAAGATCCGTCGCAGAGAATCCCTTCGGCCGTAGCGCGGTCAATTCCAAGCGACTTCTGTACGCTCTCCAGAATGGCGTTCGACCCGAAATCAAACTTGCGGATCAGCAACGGTACGCCACCGCGAAATATCGCGAAATAGCTCACCTTGGCACCAAACTCCAGCAATCCGCAGGCTTCGTCGGAAGGCTCTGCGCCGGGACCGGCCAGAAACGCTGTCATCGTAGCAAGGCCCGACACTTCGATAGAAAACGGAGCCGGCAATCCGATTGGAATAAGGCTGCAAGCCGCGGCAGCGGTAATATCGGGAACGGCTACAGCAAGAACGCGCGACTCAGCCTTCCCGTGACCTTCGGTGACTATCTTGTATCCGATCCTGTACTGTTCGGCATCCTCAAGCCCCATGCTCTCGACGATTCGTGACTCTACCTCCTCTGCGAGATTGCCTCCGTGGGCCGGAAAATTCAGCAATTTCACAACGGAGTTCTCGCCTGACAGAGCCAGAGACGCATGTTTGCTCTGAAACTCTTTCGGCAATTCAAGTGCCGGTATCTCTCCGGCCGCGTCCTGCCCCAACTCCGGGAGGCGGACGGCAGGCAATATGTCCGCTGCCACGACGGAAATTTGCTCCCCGATCTTCTTGAGCCTGACCGCTTTGACCCCGGAACTGGCAAGATCAAGGCCCAGCACATCGACGGGCCTGCGTTTGAGTCGCCCGACCATCGCCTTGATCTGAGATAAGTCCACCGCAGCCATAGTGCTTCAATTATTATCCGCTCTTTGCTGTCCTGTAAAGCACTTCTCGATCACAATTGCGTCGTTCCCAACTTCCATGGCTCCTGCCCGCAGGCAAAATCATCGCGACCAGGAATGACTGAGTCGCGATGATTTTGCTGGCAACACGCAGTGAGCACATGCATAATAGCGGAGAATTAGAATATTCGGGGCAGACGACGTGTATTCTTCTTCGCGGGGGTTATTTCCATGGCCGCCAAGAAGGGCTATAGCGAAGCAATCGGCAATATCCTCATGAAGAAGGGGATAATTAACCGTGAACAGCTTGATGCGGCGGGCGAAGACGCAAAAGGTGCGGGCATTCTTCTCGAAAAGCATCTGGTTACGAAGAGAATTGTGCCTCCGGCAGAGATGACCCTGGCCATCTCTGAGTATCTCAGAATGACTCCAATCCGGCTGGCCCATTTCACTCCCGACGATCAACTGGTCAAGCTCATACCCCGCGATATTCTTCTCAGGCACCTGGCCTTCCCGGTATCCCGTTGCGGAGGCAGCCTGACAATAGCTCTCGGAGATGCGTTCGATATGTTTGCACTCGACGAACTGCACACGCTTACGGGCCTCGAGGTGACTCCGTTGGTGGCCTCAGAGCAGGAAATAGCCGAAGCGCTTGAGAGGTTCTTCCCCGACGAGTCGACTGGAACCGGAATAGAGGATATTCTCAAGGATGCCGACTCAGACCTGGAAATCGGGCATGAACCGGCGCAAGACGACGATGACAACCAGAACATTGAGATGATGATCGAAAGCGCCGAGGGCGCACCGGTCGTACGCATGGTCAATGTGATTCTCCTGGAAGCCCTCAGGACCGGAGCAAGCGACATTCACCTGGAGCCGCAGGAGAAGGCGATCCGACTACGTTACCGCATTGACGGTTCTCTCCTGGAGAGTCCGAGCCCGCCCAAGAACCTTCAGGGAGCCGTGCTTTCCCGCATGAAGCTCATGTCCGGAATGGACATCGCGGAACGCAGGATTCCCCAAGACGGTCGCATCAAGATAAGGGCATTGGGCAAGGAAGTGGATCTTCGCGTCAATACGTTACCTACGATCTTCGGGGAAAAAGTGGTGATGCGTATTCTCGACAGATCATCTCTTATGCCGAATCTTGCAGCGCTCGGGTTGGATGAAACCGCATATCGCACCATGAAACACGCTATCTCCCAGCCGCACGGCATACTTCTCGTTACCGGTCCCACGGGCAGTGGAAAGACAACAACACTTTATTCCTGCTTGCAGGAGCTCAACAAACCGGAAGTCAATATCGTCACCTGTGAAGACCCGGTCGAGTATCAGCTTGAGGGAATCAACCAGGTGCAGATCAATTCGTTCGTGGGCCTGACTTTTGCCTCCGCCCTTCGATCCGTGCTGAGGCAGAGCCCCGACATCATTCTGGTGGGTGAAACACGCGACAGCGAAACGGCCGAAATCGGTGTCAAGGCGGCACTGACGGGGCACCTGGTTCTGAGCACTCTCCACACCAATGACGCTCCTGGAGCAATTACCCGCATGATCGACATGGGTGTCGAACCGTCGCTGCTCGCCTCGTCTCTGATTCTCGCCCAGGCACAGCGGTTGGTCAGGAAGCTTTGCGCCGCATGCAAGACTAAGATTAAATCCCTCCCTCTCAAGAAACTGAAGTTGTACGGAATAGATCCCAAGATCTTTGACGGTTGCACCGTGTATGAAGCCAAAGGTTGTCCCAAATGCCATGGTGGCGGCTTCAAGGGCCGACTGGCCATCATGGAAGTGCTACGAATCGACAAGGAGATCAGAAGGGGCATCCTGAAGGGCATCAGCTCCAGGGAAATAGCTGGAATGGCCGCGAAGAAAGGGATGATCATGCTGAGGGATATTGGCCTGCTCAAGGCGAGAGAAGGCATCACAAGCATTGACGCCGCCCTGGAAGTCACCGGCGGGAGCGAGTGAGGTTACGGTCATATGGCTGATAGTTCTCAACTGGGCAAACTGTCGAGCATACTGCTGAAACGCGGTTCCATCGACACAGAGACGTTGAAATCCGCCGATGAACAGGCAACGGCAACGGGGGTCACTCTTGAGAGATACCTCCTGGCCAACGACCTCATACCTGATGATCAGGTCACTCTTGCCATTTCGGAGTACCTCGGCATCCCCCCCATGTCTCTTGCCCATTTCGCGTTCGACGAGCAGCTCGCGGAACTCGTTCCGATTGATGTTCTGGCCCGATTCAAAGCCATACCGGTGGCACGGCTCGGCAAGATGCTGACCGTTGCGATGGGCGACCCATTTGACATCACGGCCATTGACGAGTTGCATATCATTACCGGTCTGGAAATAGCGCCGGTGGCCGCCTCCGAAGATGACATCGCAAGAATCCTGCAACGTTCGAGGGCCCAGGATGCGGACCAGCTTGATATGGAAGACATAATGAAGGGCGTAGACAGCGAGCTCGAAGTCGGAACGCAAGAAGAAGGCGACGTGCAGAGCCTCGAGGATATGAGGGACGGTGCCCAGGAGGGACCCGTCATCCGCATGGTCAACATGATTCTCATCGAATCCGTGAGACTTGCCGCAAACGACATTCACATCGAACCCCAGGAGGACTATGTCCGTCTCCGATACCGTGTGGACGGGGTCCTCATCGAGCGGCCCAACCTGCCCAAGAGTATTCAATCGGCGCTCATTTCGAGGGTAAAGATCATGGCCGACCTCGACATTGGGGAGCATCGAATACCCCAGGATGGCCGGTTCCGAATCAAGACGCTGGGCAAGGCCATCGACGTGCGAGTCAGCGTGTTGCCCACGATCCACGGCGGCAAGGTGGTCATGAGAACGCTCGACAGCAGTTCTCTCTTCCCGAGCCTCGCCGCTCTCGAACTGGAGGAACGCGCCCACAATGCTCTCGCCTACGCGATTGAACAGCCGCACGGCATTATCCTGGTAACCGGACCAACCGGCAGCGGCAAAACCACGACGCTCTACTCCTGCATCCAGGAACTCAACAAGACTGATGTGAACCTCGTAACGTGCGAGGATCCCGTCGAGTTCCAGCTTCCCGGCATCATCCAGGTCAAGATAAGCGAAGGCACTGGCTGTACCTTTGCCGCAGCGCTTCGAGCCATTCTCCGACAGGACCCCGACATTGTTCTTATTGGTGAAATCCGTGACGCAGAGAGCTGCGAGATAGCTATCAAGGCGGCGCTTACGGGCCATCTGGTTCTTACCACTTTGCACGCCAACGACGCGGCCGGAACTATAACCCGTCTGCTTGATATGGGTATGGAACCATTCTTGCTTGCCTCTTCGATCATTTTGACCCAAGCTCAGCGGTTGTATCGGAGGCTCTGTCCCGTCTGCAAAGTTCCGGTCGAACCTGATCTGCGATTCCTGGAAGACAACGCTGTGGATCCGGCAACGCTCAGCGGTTTCACTTTATACGGTCCGAAGGGCTGCCCAAAATGCAACAACATTGGCTTCAAAGGGCGGGCGGCCATCATGGAGGTGCTGCCGATCGACGACGAAATCAGGGCAGCAATTGTTCAGCAGCTTATGGCCGACGAAATCAGGGAAAAGGCCATTGAGAAGGGGATGATTCCTCTCCAGACCGCCGGTCTGGAAAGAGTCAAGTCCGGCGACACAAGTTTAGAAACAGCTCTACGGGTAACAGGCGGCGGCGAATAGCAAGCGAGCGGCATTGAAGGAGTCAGAACAGTGCAGGATCCAGGCCAAGGCGGACAGCAAGAACGGTTATCTCGTACGATGCGCATCGACATCGCACCGGATGCCTTGACCGAGGCCGTTCCGACAGCGCCTGCCGCCAAGTCCAAACGCATCATCACAAGGCGAGCAAGAAGCCGAATCGACGAAAAACTGAGCTCAACCGACGAGCAAATCCAAACGCAGATTGGGAGTGATGATTTCCAGGAACTCCTCCAGAGCGTCTACGATGCCGCGCTTATAACCGATATGACCGGGAGGATTGTCGACGGCAACGTCCGCGCCATCCAGTTCTTTCTCTACGAAACTGACGAACTTCTTAAGCTGAGCATTCTCGATATTGTCTCCGGCTCCGACGAGTCCCTTGTCACAAAGATCAGGGAGAATCTTGTAGAGCGTTTCGTACTCATCGAAGCCTGTTACTGTGCCCGCAAGAACGGAACTTTCTTCCCAGCCGAAATCGCGGTAAACCAGTTGCCGTTATCCGGCCAGGATTTCCTGTGTTTCTTCGTCCGGGACGTGACCCTGCGCAGGCAAGCCGAAGAGAAACTACGTGTCGAGCACAACGCCATTCAGAACTCGCGAAGCGGCATTCTCATTACCGATCTGGACGCCAAGATTGTCTATACGAACCCCGCCGTTTCCGCGATGTGGAGTCACGAAGACCCCGCAGACTTCGTCGGCCGCCATGTGTCTTCCCTGTGGGAGCCGCAGGCTCAGGATGCCAACCTGCTTCAATCGGTTATCGACGAAGATGGAACCTGGATACGCGAATTCGTGGCCACCAGGGCCGACGGGTCTCAGTTCTCCGTGCAGGTCACCGCCGCCTGCAACACCGATGCCGACGGCGAGCTTACCGGCATGGTCTTTTCCCTGGTCGATTTCAGCGATCGAAAACGCGCCGACGAAGCCGAGCGCGATGCGGAACGTCGTCGCGTAATGCTCGAGAGTCTTGGTGCAGCGTGTCATCATCTCGGGCAACCTGCGACAGTTCTGCTCGCAAATCTTGGGATAATGAAACGTCACTCCACCAAAACCGACGAGAAGGTCCAGGAACTGGTTGGGTCCTGCCTCGAGGCAGCCGAATCCCTCGCCGCCACCCTCCACAAGCTCAATGCGACGAATGAATACCGCACAACTCCATACCTTGACGGCAGAACCGCATCCGGCAAAGAAAGCCGAATTCTCGACATCTAAGCCTCCACTCAAAGCCGCTTTTTGCAGCCGCATCCCTATCCCTGAAAACAACAGGGCCGCACTTTTGAAGGTGCGGCCCCGTCTTCTTATCCTTCAGCAGCGAACTAGCTGCCCATCTTGTAATCCAGATCATGCGTTAAGTCGGTAACGATCAAACACGTAGGATCTACACCTACGGCACTGATACCGTACGAGTTACTGAAGACCCTGTCAACACCCGTCGCTGTCGGGCAGTAACACTTGTTCGTGATATCCTTCACGTACAGCGCTACATTACCCCAACTCAGGATGTCACCATTATCGCCACCGTATTCCAGCACGTATGTATCCTTGCCGCCATCAATCTGGCGAAGGTTGTTGATACATGCATTTCGACGGGCACTGTTCCGTGCCTTCATGAACGCCGGAATAGCGATCGCGGCCAACAGGCCGATAATCGCCACCACGATCATGATCTCTACCAGTGTGAAACCTTTTTTGCGCCTCATCTTCTCGCCTCCTCTCGTCTGTTGTTTCTCTTTCATCGTTTGCCTCTTTCTTCCTGCTCTCATCTCAACCACGCATCCCAAGGGAGCAGTATCCATGCCAACCCGTCGCTAGAGGTATCCCCTTTCGGACTTAAGATTCCCGAGCCTCTCATTTTTCGGGCATTATCTAATATCTAATACTTTACTGCAAATGATGCACTCAACAGATCAAGTCAATAAGCCAGCTATCATGGTTCGCATGTATGATAATGTGCGAAACTGCGAAAATATGCCGCAAAGCTGCGAAGGGGTTAAAAAGCGCGCTGTTCAGGAGGCAGGGGTGTTGCCTGCCTCGGATCCCTTGTCGGGAAGCTTCCTGTAAAGTGTTGCAAGGCTTATATCGAGCGCTTTGGCGGCCTTAACCTTGTCGCCCTTCGCATGTTTAAGCATCTGATCAACATATTCCTTCTCTTTGCTGCGCAGGAAGAGCTTCAGCGATTTCCCACGGTACTCATCATCCGTTGCTGCCACCCCGCTGCCTCTGGACTCAGCAGCTCCAGTCG
Organism: Lentisphaerales bacterium; assembly: GCA_004525935.1. Lineage (GTDB taxonomy): Bacteria > Verrucomicrobiota > Kiritimatiellia > SPBP01 > SPBP01 > SPBP01. The sequence goes on from SPBP01000001.1 coordinate 29,487, forward strand.
CGCTGACAATATCTTCAGGAAGGTTATCGGTCGTGACAGTCGCCTCTTTCATAACGGAAACTGCGTGTTTTAGCGCATTCTCAAGCTGGCGGACGTTCCCGGGCCAGCCATAACGCATAAGCACTTCACGAACTTTCGGTTCCAGCGACGGCAGTTCCTGCTCGCCGGCGAGATCTCTAAGGAGAATGTGGTATACAAGCGGGAGAATGTCGTCCTTCCGGTCCCGAAGCGGCTTGATTTCGATGGGAATGACGTTGATTCGTGCATAGAGGTCGGGACGAAACGTCCCTTCCTGGATCAGCCGCTGAAGATTAACGTTCGTGCTGGCCAGGAGACGCGCATCAATCTCCGTTGCGCGCTTGCCCCCTATCCTGGTGACCGCACGATCAGACAATACTCTCATTAACTTCTCCTGCAGGCCCATAGGCATAGCCCCGATGTCTGCCAGAAACACCGTGCCACCCGCTGCCGTTTCGAAGGCCCCTTCCTTCCCCGACGACTCGCCTTCCATTGCCCCGGGGGCATAGCCGAACAATTCGGCCTCGAGCAGGCTCTCCGGCAATGAGCCACAGTTGATTTGAACAAACCCCTTCTCTTTTCTCCCGCTCTGACGATGAATCGTCCCCGCTATCAGAGATCTCCCCGTCCCACTCTCTCCGCAGATCAGAACCGTCGCGTCTGTCATCGCAACGTGTTCGACCATCTGGCACACGTTGCGCATTGCGCTGCTCTCGGCAACAATGCTCTCGAACCTGAAAAGGGCACCCACCTGCGCCTTAAGATCAATGTTTTCTGAAAGCGCACGCTTATACTCCAACGCCCGCTCTATCGTAATGAGAAGTTCGTCGATTTTGAACGGCTTCGTGACATAATCGTACGCCCCCATCTTCAGCGCCTCTACCGCCGTTTCTATCGATCCGAACGCCGTCATCATTACGACAGCCATAGAAGGGGCGTTGTCGTGAGCCATCCTCAGCAGCTCCATGCCTGAAACCGGGCTCATTCGGATATCCGACAACATAAGGTCAAACTCCTCAGACTTGAGAATCTCGACAGCCTCCTCGCCGTTCTGGAACGTTGTTACAGTGTAACCCTCGACACTCAGCAACGTCTTAAGAACACTGAGAATACTGGCCTCGTCATCAACGAGAAGGATTTTGGCGCTCATGCAAGGACACCTTCCATAAACCTCGAAAATACGCTTCGGTGTCTTCCCTGTAAAGGGCGATCTTTCTCATTTTCAATAAACACCTGTGATTGTGCGGGTACAGTAAGGCACCATCCCACCTTCGATGGCCTCAGGGAAATGAGGTCCGTTCGGTTATGGGATATTGAGAGTTTCAAGGTCAACTGGCGAGGGACAGGTAGCAAGCAGTATCCGCCGAACATGAGGAATATGTCCGGCGACAATCCGGTCTATTCGGTATGGAAGAAGCTGCAGAGCTCCAGACTATCCCTGATCTTCAGTGCTGTGCGCCGAAGAATCAGCCCCGCGGCCGAAGGTTGCACTCAGGTTCGCAGAACACCTGACAAGTGTGCCACAAGGAGCGCTAATGGAGCGCGTCGATGCGGAGGACATACGTCTGTGACATCCAATGACCCTCAATGGACGCCACTGCGCACTTTGGAGGGTCGGCTTCGGCAACATTAAGATGTAACGAGTTCACCCATCTTGAAGATCGGGAGAAACATACAAACCACGATGCCACCGATGACCACGCCCAGGAATACCATCAGCAGAGGCTCAATCAGGGCCGTAAGGCCGCTCAACATGGCATCGACTTCCTCTTCATAGAAGACGGCAATGCTATCCATCATCTCATCAATCTTACCCGTCTTCTCGCCGGCCGCCATCATATGCACCAGAATCGGGGTAAAACTCCATTCCTTGGCCAAGGCATTCGACAGCGGCTCGCCTTTCTCGACAATTTCATGGCCGCGAGCAATGGCCGCCTCGACAACCTTGTTCCCGGTCGCGCCCGAGACAATATCCAGAGCCGTTAGAATTGGAACACCACTATGTATGAGCTGCGAAAATGTACGCGCAAATCGAGCCATGGCAACCTTCTGAACCAACCCGCCAACTACCGGGAACTTGAGCGCCATCTTGTCCAGCATCAGTTGTCCGCTCTTCGTCTTCTTCCACTTCTTGATGCCCACGGTGATCAACGCCAGTGCACCAAAGGTGACAAGGAAATTGTCCCGTATGAAATCGCTGATTGCGCAAAGAACCTTTGTCGGGGTCGGCAGGTCGCCACCGAACTGCTCGAACATATCCTTAAACACCGGCACGATGAATATCATCATCAGCACTGCGATTATTCCGGCGATGCACATGACGGCAACCGGATAACTCATGGCAGACTTGACTTTCCTGCGGAGGCGCGCGCTATTTTCGAGGAAATCGGCGATACGAGCCATTGTCTCGGCAAGTTGCCCTCCGGACTCGCCACCACGAACCATATTTATGTAGAGTTCGTCGAAAATACTTGGAAACACCTTCAACGCCTCTGAAAAAGCCAGTCCATTCTCAATGCCCTGCTTCACCTGTCCGACGACCATCTTGAAATTGGCGTTTGCTATCTGGGAACGCAGCCCTTCGAGGGATGCGACGATCGGCATACCTGCAGCGAGCATGGCCGCCAGCTGACGAGAAAAAGCGGGCAGCTCCTTCTTGATGATCACTTTTGCGCCCGGAATCTTCTTCCGCCGACCACTGGCCTTGGCCGTGGCCGTGGCCCTCTTCGGCGAAGCAAGCGAGGGTGCAGATGAAGTTGCAGCGCCTCGAGACGCAGCCGCGCCTCCTCTTATAACTGGGCTCATACAAGATTCTCCCTGACCACAACTGCACCGCACGGCAGTCACTTACCTGCTCAGAATTTTGTCAGCCTGCTCCGTGATAGGCGAGCATAATCCGTTCCTTTTTTGGGCTGTCAACACAGTATCTTCGCAGAATGCATGCATCCTGCCGTTTTTCGTTTCTTTGTTGACTCCACGAGATAATCCGGCCTATATAGCAAGCATGGAATTCGTGCGGTTTTCTTAGGGGTGCGAAACGATGGCTGCAAAGCAGAAAGGCAAAGACCAAGAAGCTGAGGTGTGGAGCGCGATCGCTGCGTTCGAGCAGATTCTCGAAGCCATCCCCAACGATCGCACCTCGCTTGAGACTCTTGCCCACGCTTACGAGCAGATCGGGGACCTAACTCGCGCCAAGGACTACCTGGTGCGGCTTGCGGATGCGGTAATATCCGAATCCGACTCAGAAACTGCCGAAGAAATCAGGGCGAAGTTGGCCAATCTGGCCGCGGACGATACGGATGCGCAGGCGGCGCTCAGCCGCATAGACACATTTCTTGCTTCGGCCCCTCAACCCACACCAAAGGCGAGCGAACCGAGCCAGAAGATCACCGCGGAGCCATCACTGTCGGAACAGGCTCCCTCAACCTCCCAGAAGATTGCCACGGAACTGGGCTCTTTCAACATAGCCAACGAGTTGCCGTTCGCCTGGAAACTCCTTCAGTCGAACGAGATAACCCAGGAAGAGTATTCAAAGCTCGTTCAAGATCTAACCGAAATGTCCCGTTCCGACGCAGCCGTCACGGTATCCGTCCTTCATGTTCTCAATGACAGAGGTTTCAAGAATCTATACAAAGTTATCGCTTCCGTGGCAAAGGACTGCCGGACTCCACCCGTTTCGCTCGCCAACTTCGAACTTCAATCGAGCGCGTTTGCACTTCTCCCGCTGGACTACATGATCAAGCGCGGCGTCATACCGTTCGACCTCATAGGCAACGATGTCCTGAGCGTGATAATGAATCCTTATGACAAGGAATTGATGAAGGAGGTCGAAGCTGCAACCGAAAGAACATGCCACTTCTTTGTCACTGCACCCGCGGAATTCGACGCGGCAATCGACCGGATAAGGAATTATGCAGTTGCCGGGGGTGACGAGCCTGGCTCCGAATAGCGGTTCTCAGTCGGTAATCTCGCCGGGCCTCATGGTTCTTCTTTCGCCCTTATACTCCAGCACAACGTAGTCCGGCCCAACCGTAACAACCTCCACCTCGTCGATCGACTCGCCCGCTGCAACGAGCTCACCATTAATGATGGCAATACCACGCGGTGGTTTCATAAGAACCCCCTTCACGCTCAAAACCGGCCACAGAACGGGTTCTTTGGCCGCTTTCACCTCGGGTGGAGAACCGGCCGGTGTCGTCGGACCAGGCCCTGCAGGTGTGCCCGTCACCAGGTTCACCTCAGGCTTGTCGGGCACAACCGTAACATTTGCAGCAGGCCTGGGTTTAGGGACAGCAGGTGCTGGTGACGAAGATGTGCTGTCCGCCGTCGGGGCGTCCGGTCCTCCCGCAGAAGTATTCTCCGCTGAATCCGGCGCTGGCGGCGGGACGCCGGGCCGTGCCATGTTCTTGAATGCCGATGCAGCGAGCCAGATGATTGCGCCCAGTGTCAAGACGATCACAGAAACGACGCCCACTATGATCAGTACGGTCTTGTTCTTCTTTGGGCCGGATGCCGCCTTGCCATCAGGCGGAACAGGCGGAGGACCTCCAACTTCTCCTTCAAAGTCATCGGGGAGAGGAGGCGGTTCGACTCCGTCCAGGGGAGGTGGTTCGGCTATGACGTCTTCAGGAGTCACCGCGGACAACGCGTCGGTCTCCAGCTTGGGAGCTTTCAGCTTCAGGCCTTTGCCCTGGTCTGCCGACGACGCGGCGGCCGCATCCCCGCCCGCCTTGACTGCCTTCCCGCCTCCAGAATCTTCCTGCTGACGCTTCAGCGCTTCCTGTATGAGACTCACCGGGGACCCTCCAGCTGAGCAATCGCCTTCTTCACCTGGCTCGCTCCTATTGTTAGCGTCCTGTCAACATAACCTGCGAGAAGAACGTTATCACAGACCGCATTCACCAAGCGTGGCGTCCCCTGGCTGTACTTGTGAATCAGCTTCACCGCCGAGCTATCGAACACCACTCTCCCGTCTGAGCCGGCGACTCTCAGGCGGTGGTCTATATATATCACGGCCTGCTCCCGAGTCAAGGGAGAGATATGATATCGCACTGTTATACGCTGACGCAACTGGCGCAGGCTGGGACTGGCCAAACGTTGCTTCAATTCCGGCTGTCCGACCAGAACTATTTGAATAAGCTTGTGTTGATCCGTCTCAAGATTGGAAAGGAGCCGGATCTGTTCCATAACTCGGGGTGAGAGATCCTGGGCCTCATCAATAATCAAAGCAACGTTAACATCCTCCTTATTCATCCGCAGCAAGAATTCATTCAGCGTCTCTATGTAGGTCAACCGGTCTCGACCTTTCACCTCGAGCCCGAAATCATTCAACATCGCGCGCATCAACTGGGTCTCGCTCAGGCAGGGATTCAGAATCAGCGCAGTCTGAACATCTTCGCTCAGCCCCGACAGCACGGCCCTGCAAATGGTCGTCTTCCCGCATCCCACCTCGCCGGTCAGCTGTATGAACCCTTTCCTTTGCTCAATGCCGTAGATAACATGGCTGTAGGCTTCCCTATGTTGTGGTGAAAAGAAGAGATATCGAGGATCCGGCGTAACGCTGAACGGATATTCCTTAAGCCCATAGAATTCCAGATACATTGCCTTCTCCCCGAAGAAACCGACACACAGTATCACCATGCCGGGCAGCTCCGTCCACTACGAAGTTGCTTCCCCTTTATTCATGCCGATGACCCGCATGTTCATCGGATGAAGATCCTTCGCCCCCCTCACCGACATGGTCGTCCTCTTCGCAAAAGAGATAGTATTCCATGACCTTTATGACCTCCCATCTTGCCCGGGCCAATACCCGAACATCATCGCCCCTGGAGATGGCGGCTATTTGATCCCTGAAAGGACGCGACTTATCCGGAAATAGTGAAACCAGGTTCCTCAGAATCTGCAGCGTCTGCTCCGCGTTTCCCTGGAGTCCAGAAAGAACGGCGCGAGTTCCAAGTATCTCCCGCAGGTCCTGGCGTGCCTCCTCATCGTCGGGGCCCTTCTCGCCGGGCCATAGCATCAGGGCCGTGTCGTACGCTCTCCCTGCTTCCTCCTTGGCGTCGCCCTTGGCAAAGAAACGGCCCTTTCCAAGGTAGACAAGATACGATTCCGGGTTATTCATCTGCGCTTCCTGGAGAACCCTGAGCGCCGCACCGATGTCGCCAGACTTACCCAGCCAATAGGAAGCTATGAGGTAGTTCTCAACGTTGTGTGGCTCAAGCATCACTGCAAGGCGAAGCCAGGGCATGATCTCGCGGACCTCCCGACCTTCGAGATGCCGGTGGCCGGCTGGAGAAATAGACCGTGCAATGACCTGGTAGTAGTGGTCTTCGAAAGCCTTGTCCCTCTGATGGGACCTGCCCCTGTGAAAGGTTTCGTCGGCCGTTTCCACGAAGTCATCGGCAAGAAGGCCCGATGCGCGACCCAGAACTCGGCCAGCCAGAGTCGGGCCAGTGCCGAACCACATCCCCGGCATATTCACAATACGAATTGCCGCCAGACTGCCAAGCGCCCAGAGCACGAACACGCCGACAAGCGGACCACCGCATCGCCGGAAGAAGACCGGTACGACGGACTTCACGACATTGCTCCCCTCGAGAACTTCTTCCTGACATAACCCAGCCACGCCAGAAGGAGGAAGACAACCGTCATGTAAAGACCGTAGCACAACACCAGACATACAGGCCCCCATGGCGCCGCACTGTTCTCATAGACCAACCGCTGACGCATGTCAAAGAGCTCAAAATGCGGCAGGAATGCATAGAGGCCGAGCAGCGCCGTCGCTCGCATTCCCTCAACGCGAACAAGAAGATCAGGGACCCTCGGAACCACTACAAAAGCCGCTCCTGTAAGCGCGAATGCGAAAGTCATTGCTGCATCGGCATTCATCCTGGTCGAGAGCGCCAGGGAAATGGCGGCGACCATTCCAAGCGCGACGGCATGCAGCAGGTATCCCTGCAGCAGCACACCACCCGCAAAATGTTCGCCCCTCAAGCCGACAACACCCGCAATGAGTGCGTAAAAGCAGAAAGTTGCCGCACACGCAATGCTCCACGCACCCAGCCATTTGCCCAGGACCAATTCCAGTCTTGCAACGGGTTTTGCCAGAAGCGAATAAACCGTGCCCTGTTTCTCTTCCGTGGGCAACTCGCGTGCGGAAATGGTAACCGATAGAATCCACCCGAAGAGCCAGGTGAACAGCAGCCCCAGATCCTTGACATATCCCGCAATCCCGCCCAGCCCGAAAACGTCAACGGAAAGCAGCGCCATCAGCACAACTGCAAGAAGGACCAGCAGCACATACACATCCTTCTTCCGAAGCATCTCAAGCCACACCACGCAAGCTATCGTACCAATTCTTCTCATTCTCTCACTCGTCTCGTCGCGCAGAATGCTGTTCTTGCCTCATTCTGCCATTACCCGCAGGAAGTACTTCTCGAGGCTTTCGCCATTCTGAACCAGGTCCAAGACTTTCCCTTCGGCAACCAGTTTCCCATTTGAAATCATGACAATATGATCGCAAACCAGCTCAACTTCAGACAGCTCGTGAGACGAAAAGAAGACCGTCTTGCCGGTCTCCCGTAAATCAGAAATCAGGCTCCTGACCTTCATTCGACCCAACGGATCGAGTCCGCCCGTCGGCTCATCAAGGATTACAAGCTCGGGATCGTTGATGAGCGCCTGTGCCAACCCGATTCTCTGCATCATGCCTCTCGAATAGGTGCCGATGCGCCGATCAGCCGCGTGCGCAAGGTCCAGCTTCGCAAGCAGGTCGTCAATGCGCCGTCTGAGCAGTCTCCGTTCCATCAGGAACAGTCTGCCTGCCATACCAAGAAGCTCCCGGCCCGTCAGGAACCTGTAAGTCTCCGGATGCTCCGGGAGGTAGCCGATTCGTTGCCTCGCTATTCTGCCGCCCACGTCGCAACCGAGAACGCGGGCTGAGCCCGAAGTGGGCTCTATGAAACCCAGCAGAACATGGATAGCCGTGGTCTTGCCCGCCCCGTTCGGACCCAGGAAGCCGACAACACTACCGGTGGGAACCGTAAGGCTTAGTCCCTGCAAGGCTTCCACATGTTTCCCGCGGGCATAGTACCGAACGAACAGATCGCTGATTGCTATAGCATCTTTCATTTGATGCCTCGCATTCTATCCCCGTCGACTCATGAGTTCAACGAGTTCCTGAATCGACATCATTTTCGCCACACGCTGCATGTCGTCGCGCTTAAAGGCAATATACCGTGTTATTCTGAAAGAGTCGGCCACATATTCTGCTGTAACTATTTCAACCCCGCCTCAGAAGCGCGCTATACCCGCCATCCGTGTCCGTGTCGGGCGGAAACAACAGTGATTCCCGCACAATACTGAAATCAGGTCGCTTCCGGATCCACGATGTCACCTGTTTCTCATTCTCCTCCCGCTCGAGGCTACAGGTTGAATAAACGATGCGCCCCCCCGGTCTCAGCAGGGCTGCAAGTCCGTCAAGAATGGATCTTTGCGTATCCATCAGATCCGAAAGCCGCTTCGCCGAGAATCGCCATCGCGCCTCGGCCCGTCTTCTCAAGGTGCCCGTATTCGTGCAGGGAACATCCGCGAGAATGGCGTCGAACGTACGACCACCCAGCAAACGGGAGGCCGCGCCGGCATTACCCCGCCGAATCTCCATGAAGTCCATTCTTGCCCGATCCCTGTTCTTGCGCAGTAAATCGAGCCTGCCGTCTACAAGGTCCATTGCCACGAGTGCGCCCTTCCCTTGCATGAGTTCGCCGATAAAGATTGCCTTTCCTCCTGGTGCGGCACATGCGTCAAGCACGGTTTCTCCCGGCTGCGGATCCAGCATCTGCACGGGCGCCAGGGTGGAGGGATCCTGAACACAGAACAAGCCCTCGGCGTATCCAGGCACGTCTTCGACCCGCACACCCGGAGGCAGAACAATGCAACGTTCGGGCGCGAACGGGTGCGGAACTACAGCCATGTCGTGCTGCTCCAACTCGCTGCGGAAGCTCCCCATATCCGTTCGCAAGAGGTTTATCCGTATCACTGTTCGCGGTCGCTCGTTGTTCCAACGGCAAAGGCGGGTGGCCTGTCGCAGACCCTTCGTGGACACCCACCGGTCCACGAGAAGATCCGGATGTGACTCCCTCACCCCCAGCGATGCCGCCACCAGCTCTCGTTCAATCAAGGCCTTCTCGCGCAATGCCCGGCGCAGGACCGCGTTCACAAAGCCACCCCGCGCATCGCCCAGGACCGCTTTCGCCGCAGTCACCGTCTCATTCACAGCCGCGTATTCTTCGACATTCGACATGAACCAGGTCTGGCACAGCCCTATCATCAGGAACGGAAGTGTGGCCGGATCCGGCTGTCGGCGCGAACAACGCGCAGCTATCCATTCCAGCGTGCGCCGTCCTTTCACAACACCGTAGACCATTTCCGTAACAAACGCCCGGTCGGCTGCAACGGGATCGAGAAGGCGCTCCACAAACCCTCCATCACTCAGCCATTTCGAAACAACCCCGGCCGCAACAGCTCTCGAGTTCATGATGGCATCTCCGCTGCTGGTCCAGGAATCCCCTCACCACGTTCTCCGCTCCGCAACTGGCCACAGGCCGCGTCGAGCGAAGCTCCCCGGGATCTCCGCACGGTAACATTTATTCCCGCCCTACCCAGGACGCCGGCAAAGGCATCGCACGTTTCCTCATCCGAAGCAGAACAGCCATACTCCACAACCGTGCTGAGTGGTATCAGATTCACGCGGCATTGAAGCGGGCGAAGAAGCCGCGCCAGAGCCTCGGAGTGCTCACGAGAATCGTTGGTTCCCGCGATCATTACATATTCAAACGTAATTATCCGGCCAGTCTTCCTCGAATACGCCTCGCAGGCCCCAATAAGTTCGTGTAACGGATACTTACGATTGACCGGCATCATCTCACTCCGGAGTGCATCATCGGGCGCGTGAAGAGACACCGAGAGTTCCACCTGGATCCCTTCCTCAGACAAACGCGTAATACCCGGGATTATGCCACAAGTGCTGATTGTGATCCTGCGGGCACCTATCCTGAGGCCCTCCCCGTCGTTAAGGATCCGCACCGAGCGCAGAACCGACTCATAATTGTCGAGCGGTTCCCCAATTCCCATGTAGACAACGTGCGTGGGCAGTCTGCCTGCGGATTCCGCCGCCGCAAGAACCTGCTCAACAATTTCACCGGTCTCGAGATTCCGCCGGATTCCGACTCGTCCACTCGCGCAGAACCTGCATCCGTACCTGCAACCCGCCTGGCTCGACACACATACAGTGAGCCGCCGCTTTGCAGGAATAATGGCGAACTCAACTGATTCCCCATCCCGGAACGCCGCCAGAATCTTCTGGGTACCTCCCTGTTCCCCCAGAGTTCTCTGGGGAACCAGCGAATTCAACAGGAAACATTCGGCAAGCCTCAAACGCAACCCTTCCGGCAAGTTCTTCATGTTACACCAGTCCGACACCCGTTTCACGTATAGCCAATGCCATATCTGTGCCGCGCGAAACGACGATTCACCAGCAGTTCGACACCAGGAGTCGAGGTCCCCGAGCGTCAAGTCGTGAATTAGTTTCCTCGTTTCCATATTGCGCCTGTCGAATACCTTCAGGTTAACAGCATTGCAGGGAACGTCGGACCGGCCGGCCGGAGTGCCGCATCATCATTTCCGCAGAATAGAACTGTTCAAATCGTCGCCGCGGCTCGCGGCTTCGTAAAATCTCTTCTCGGGAAAGATTTCCGCCGTATATTTCGCAAGCGTCACAATCGTCGGACCATAACCCTTCGAATACATGTGCCGCTCCAACTCGTATCCGACCTCGCCGGCGGACCGAAATCTTTCTGCCGGCGAACGGGCAAGACATCGCATAAGAATATCCACGAGTTCCTGAGGAACTCCTTGTCTGAAACCTTCCACCGGAGGAATCTCGCCATTGACAATGCCATCAATCGCATCCGACTCACTGTCTCGCTCAAAAATGCGTTCGCCCGTAAGCAATTCATAGAAGACCACGCCCAGAGAGAAGATATCACTCTTCTTGTCCGTGTCCTTATAAGTTGCCTGTTCCGGCGACATGTAGGGAATCTTGCCGACCATCATGCAGTCGTTGAGCTTGTCCGCAACAATCCGGCGGGCCTTCGCCACCCCGAAATCGGTCAGTTTCACTTCGCCTTCATTGGTTACCATGATGTTTCTCGGCGACACATCGCGATGCACTATGTCGAGCCTCTCCCCGTTTTCATCGGTCTTACTATGCGCATACTCGAGACCGCGGCATATCCTGCTGGCTATGTATGACACCAGCTCGACGGGCACGGTCCGGTCCAGCTCCTGATGTCTAGCCATGAACTGTTCCAGGTCAATTCCGTCGATGTACTCCATTGCAATAAAGTAACCGTCGTCCGAACGACCGAGTTGGTACATCTGAACTATGTTCTGATGGACTAGTCCGGCGACCAGCTTTGCCTCGCCGATGAACATCGACACAAACTCCTCATCCTCGGAGATCTCAGGCAAGAGCAGCTTGATCGCCACGGTCTTTACGAAGCCCACTGCACCATGCTGCTCAGCCTCGTATATGGAACCCATGCCGCCCGTCGCAATCTGACGCTTCAACTCATATCTTGTAGTCGTCGTTATCACTGATCCGGGCCGGAACCCAGTCACGCGACCGCTCGAGGATGCACTCTGCACCGTAATACATTGCGATCGACTCTTACGTTTTGCGTTCTTCTCAGTCACATGCACCGCCTCTGATCACGTCCGGACCCCGACTTCTGCCAGATAATCAACTACCTCGCGGGTAATGTGATCCGGGGTTGACGCCCCCGCCCCGACCCCCGCTGTCCTGGCATGCCGGAACCATCTCGGATCTATTTCCGCCTTCGATTTAACCCTGTACGTCCTGGGATTGAGCGACTTCGAAATCTGATACAGCCTTCTGGTATTCGCGCTCGTCTTTGAGCCAATGATGATCATTACGTCGTTGCGGAGCGGCATGGAAGCCATCTCTCTTTGCTTGGATCGCGTTGGGCTGCAGATCGTGTTATGGAACTTCAGATCCGGCACACGTTTCTTCAATTCCTCGACAATTCGCATAACATGGCTCAGCGCCTGGGTTGACTGCACTACAACGCCCGCCTTCCCGAGTCGGCGCAGCGTCTTTCCCCTGGCATCTCGGATCCCGCTAACCACGATTGCCCGCTTCTTCAGTTGCCCCACGATCCCCTTCACTTCGTCGTGCTCGCTATCGCCGATAACGATCACCCTGCGTCCTACCCGCTCGAGTTCCAGGGCAAGCCGGTGAATCTGCTTCACCATCGGGCAGGTCGCATCAATGATGCGATACCCCCTTCGCCTTGCGTCGCAAATCTTCCTGGCCGGCACACCGTGTGCGCATATCAGCAGCGATTTCCCCCTGCCGTCACCGAGGCGCATGATGCTCCGAACGCCCGCTTCGGCAATGTCGCTCAGAACGCTCTCGTTGTGCACTATCTCGCCCAGCATATGCACGGGGCCACCGCGATCGATCGTCGCACGCGCAATCTTCAGCGCGCGCTTGACGCCCGAACAAAACCCCGCCGAATCTGCCACGCTAACCTGCATAACCACCAGCAAATCCCTGCACTTAAAACCTGCTCAGCTGCCGAAAAGATACTGATTCAAGATATTCTCCAGCACTTCCTGCTTGCCGCTTCTCTGTTCCGGCTCGCCGTTCCTGAGTGTGAATGCTTCCAATTCCTTCAGATTCGTCTTCCCGGCTTCGATCTTCCGTCCTATTCCCTTGTCATAGGAGGAATATCGTTTTGCCACGAAATGGGAGAGCGCGCCGTCCTTCTTCAACCTGGCCGCGATCTTCAGGCCTAACGCGAAGGAATCCATCCCCCCGATATGTGCTGCGAACAGGTCTTCCGGATCAGTAGATCCTCTGCGCACTTTCGCGTCGAAGTTCAGACCACCGGAGCCCAACCCCCCCTGTTCCAATATCACTCCCATCGCCATCGCCGTCGAATACACATCTGCTGGGAATTGATCCGTATCCCAGCCGAGCAGGAGATCACCACGATTCGCGTCCACGCTACCCAGCAACCCGTTCATTGACGCAACCAGCAGTTCGTGCTCGAACGTGTGGCCGGCCAGGGTGGCATGATTCGCCTCGATGTTGAGCTTGAAGTGCTTCTCCAGCCCATACTGCCGCAGGAAGCTGATAACCGTTGCCGCATCGAAATCATACTGATGCTTCGTCGGCTCTTTCGGCTTAGGTTCAATCAGAAACTGGGCCTTGAACCCTATCTACCGGGCATAATCCACGGCCATTCGCAGAAACATGGCAAGGTGATCCAGTTCCCTCTTCATGTCCGTATTGAGCAGTGTTTCGTATCCTTCGCGCCCCCCCCAGAACACGTAGTTCTTCGCGCCCAGTTCCAGGCCGGCCTCCAGCATCTTCTTCACCTGTGCGGCAGCATAGGCGAAAACTCGGGCGTCCGGGTTCGTCGCCGCGCCATGCGCAAACCGGGGATGACTGAACATATTCGAGGTGTTCCACAGCAGTTTCACCCCGGCATCTCGCTGCAAGCTCTTAGCAAGTGCGATGATCTTGTCCAGCCGCTTGTTCGTCTCCGCAAGGGTCTCCGCCTCGGGCGCAATATCTCGATCATGGAAGCAGTAGTAGTCGACACCAAGTTTCGTGAAGAACTCGAACGCAGCCCTCATGGTTGCCTCGGCAACCTTCATAGGATCGCTCGACGTACACCATGAGCGGATGTAAGTCGGCGCACCGAAGGGATCCTGACCCGTTCCCTTGAAAGTATGCCAGAATGCCACCGAGGCGCGAAGATGCTGCCTCATGGTCTTGCCGGCAATCTTCTCATCGGGGTTATACCACTTGAACGAGAGGTGGTCCTTCGATTTGGGTCCCTTGAACCTGATCTTATTGATTCCCGGAAAGAACTGTGCCATGACTCTCCCCTTTTATTGATGTGCCGTCCGCTCAAGCCGGACAACTGAGCAGATACCAGACTCTACTTAAAGATACCAGTCCAATTTTGGCCATCCCCGAGCAGGACCATCATTGGGATGGTAACGATAATCATGAGGATTACTGCAAAAGCTCGAATGTATAGAAGACCGAAGATTATCAGGAACCCGAACCGGCCGATCGCCGCATAGCCACGTGCCAACCGTTGAGGCAGAAGAGCGGCAACAATGTGCGATCCGTCCAGCGGCGGTATCGGCACCATGTTGAATACGCACAGGAGCAGATTGATAAAACATCCCCATATCAGGAATAGCCAAAGCGGTGTGCCTGCTGCAGGCTGGAGGATCCGGAACAATGCCGCCATCACAACGGCAATGAGAACGTTCGTAGTGACGCCGGCGAGACTGACCACTACTCCGTCCCTCTTCGGATTTCGGAAATAGCGCGGATCGACCGGAACGGGCTTGGCCCAACCGAAAACCACGCCGCTACCGGACGACACCAGGAGCAACGGCAAAATTATGGTCCCCATGATATCTATGTGAGGAATGGGGTTCAGGGTGAGCCTGTTTGCGTTCTTCGCGGTGGGATCACCCAGAAGATAGGCCGCATATCCGTGCGCGACCTCATGCATGATAATGGAGAATGCCAGCACAAGAAGCTTCAGGGCAGCCTCTACCGCCTCGTTCATGATCACGCTCCCATCCTCACTGCCGGACTCCTCGAGGTGTTGACGGACACCGATATAGAACGTATTGTACGAGACTGTGTAAAGTTACACAAACCGAATGAAAGCATTATTGCACAGATTCGCCGAATTGAAGGCGCTTGTCGTGGGCGACATCATGCTCGACCATTACGTCTGGGGCGACGCAACCCGCATCTCTCCCGAGGCGCCCGTCCCCGTTGTTGAAATCGACAGGGACTCATACACTGCCGGCGGCGCCGCGAACGTGGCTTTCAATGCGCGATCACTCGGCGCAGATGTCGAGATCGTCGGTCTGGTCGGTGACGATGAAGCCGGCAAACGGCTCCAGGCTCTGTTCGACATCAACAAAGTTCGATTCCGCCCCGCTTCATTTGTCGCGCGTGGGATAACGACAATCCAGAAGACCAGAGTCATGGTGCAGCGCCAGCAACTCTGCAGGCTCGACCGCGAGGCCGGACCGAGTTCCTATTCTCTTTCCGACAATGAGCGGATAAAGAACATTCTCTCGGCCATACCCGACGCTGATGTCGTCATTCTGGCCGACTACGCCAAGGGGGCGCTGGACAGTGCACTCGTCACCAAGGTCTTGGAAACGGCGCGAGCCTCGAAACGGCTCGTCTCACTCGATCCGAAACCCGGTCATCGGCTGGACTTTCGTGGTGTCGACCTGGTCACGCCGAACCGCAAGGAAGCCATCATGCTGGCTGGGCTCGAGGTTGGCCGCCACGACCCCTTCCCGGCGGAAGCAGTCTGTTCAGTTATATGGAAGAAGTACCAGCCTCGTTACCTGGTCGTTACCATGGGCGAGGAAGGAATGCTTCTCAGCGAGAACGGAAAGATCACGCACAGCATCCCGACCGTCGCAAGGGAAGTCTTCGACGTCTCAGGCGCCGGCGACACAACCAACGCCGCGTTGTCCCTTGCCCTCGCAGCGGGTGCCAGCCTTGTGGATGCTGCACACCTTGCCAACGCCGCCTCGGGTGTGGTCATAGGCAAGCTTGGAACAGCCACGGTAACACCTGACGAAATCCTCGCCGTTGCGCGCGAACACCAGCAATGAACAAGGCTCTATTTCTAGACAGGGATGGAACCCTCATCTACGACAGGAACTACCTGTCAACGCCCGACGAGGTCGAATTGATTCCAGGTGTAAGCGAAGGGCTGAGCATTGCCCTCCAGATGAAGTGCCGCCTGTTTCTCTTCACCAACCAGTCAGGGGTCGGACGCAACTACTTCTCGATGGACGACGTCAACCGTATTCACGAGAGAATGGAGCAGCTTATCGGGTTGAGAATCCCCCTGTTCGACGACGTATGCATTGCCGTCGAAACACCTGATGACCCGCAGGTCTATCGGAAGCCATCCCCAAAATTCATTTTGGAAATGATCGGCAAGCATCATCTCGATCCTACGCAATGCTACATGGTCGGCGACACCCAATCGGATATCCTCTCGGCCGTCAATGCCGGCATAACCCCCATTGCCGTCATGACAGGCAAGGGGGATGATCCTCACATCTTTCCCGAAGTTGCACGGCACAATGTGAGAGTCTTCCCGGATCTGCGTGCCTTCACCTCACAACTGTAGCCTGCAACGGCATCGCATCGTGAGCGCCGGAGCGACCCGGGAACCCGAAGGAAAAGCCCTGCCGCCGTAACTTACAAGTTCGCCCGGCAAGAGCCTGACGCTGCTCAGTCCTCGTACTTAAGATTGCCGTAGGTGTCCAGAAATCGCTTCCGCCCGAGAAAGATCATCTTGTCACTCGTCGATTCCTGCTGGAGCCTTATAAGAATGCTGAAAACAGCATAGCGCAGCTCCTCGTATGACTGGAATCGCTCTTCGTGATTCCGCCGCACCATTCGATCCACCAGTTCTATAAGGTCTTGATCGAACCCGCGCATTCTGGACTGGGCCTGGATACGCAGTTTCATCGTGTGCGCCCTGACAACCGTTCTGATTTCTGTTCTGCTGAAGAACGTGCTTCCGAGCAGCGCATAGTAGAGCACCATTCCCAGTGAATAGATGTCGCTCTTCAGGTCTTCCGCCCTCCTGAAATATCGTTCCGGCGGCATATACAGCGCACTGCCCACAATCGGGCCATCGACATTCGGCTCCTTCGACTGTTCAATAGACTGGCAGAGACCGTAATCGATCAGGACAGCAACCCCGCTTTCCGTGATGATGATGTTCTCCGGTTTCACGTCCCGGTACAGGTAACCCTCGTTGTAGATGTGCTCCAGCGCTCCCACTACGTCCAGGGTCATGTACATGCCCTCTTCGGCAGGAATCCGGCCTTCACGCGTAATCATATATTCAGTCAGTCGTGTTCCGGCGATATACTCCATTATCATGAAAGCATTGTTTTCCAGACAGCCGAACGCATAGGTTGTCGCTATGTTCGGATGCCTCTCGAATGAGTAGGCTATTTCGGCCTCTTCGAGAAAAATCTCCATCATTTCGGTGGTGATCGTCTCTGATCGTTGCAGCACCTTTATTGCCGCCATCTTGTCCGGATCGTCCCTGTACCGGCCCAGGTACACCGAACCGAACCCGCCTGCCGCCAACGGATGGACCACCCACCATCCTTCGACCTCGATCGGGATAAAGATCATGTGTCCGCACTTCGGACATTTTTCAAGGGACAGAGGGGGATAAGCCTTGTACTCAACGCGGGAACTGCACTTCTCACACCGGAGGAAACCATGTTCGTAGTCGCGTAAAAGCGATTCAAGCTGGCTTCTCTCGCTGAGGAAAATCTTGCTTAAGTGAAGTGCGCTCAGGACATCTTCCTGTCTGGTTACCCGCTGTGTTCGGCCCAGCTGTGTTCGGCTGGACAAGACACTTTAGAACGACCAGTCCGGAAAGGCAAAAGGAAACTTCGGAGAAGGCACGTATAGCAGTCCCGCCGGGGCCAACCACAGGCAGACCGTTTGTCTTGTGCAATGAGTATTGGCCCAGCTGGCAGAGGCATCCTGACCGAGCTATCTGTCTACCCCGCAGCAGAAACTGCCGGAACCCCATCACGTGCTTGATGATACCGAACACCGGTTCGCTGGTCTATCTTCTGCGCGCATACAGTACTTTGCCTTCGTCGGTCTGCATTCACAAGGCGTGTTCTCATGCACACAGTCTACTAGTGTAGTGTCCTGTAAATAGCTAGCCATTTGAAGTTTGCCGTGTTTTTCGCCGTCTTGGTTGGGTGCAGCCCGGTTTGATCGTCTCCAACTTTTCGCGTGCGCGGGCGAGTTTCTCGACGA